>CAYIQU010000001.1:0-26470 GCA_964365645.1 uncultured Hyphomicrobiales bacterium
ATTCCCACCGATGCCGAAACAACCGTCGTGGTCCGATTGAAAGAGTTGGGCGCGAGCGTTCATGTCTGCCCGCGTCCGCCAGGAACGCCCGGCGATCCTTGCGTGCACGCGTATCGCCACGCCGTTCAGGCGGGCGCCCTGCCCTTTTCCGTGCAGGGAAATCAAAACGGACTTGCCGTCGAGGGCGGATATACGCTGGGATGGGAATTGGCGGAACAATTGACCGCCAACCATGCGACGCCGGATTCTCTATTCATCCAGGTCGGCGGCGGCGCGCTGGCCAGCGGAGTCATGCAGGGCATGGCCGAGGCGATGTCTGACGGCACGATCGAATCCCTGCCCCGCCTGTTTGCCGTGCAAACAGAAGGTGCCTGGCCGCTGGTTCGCGCCTGGCGGACATTCAGCACCCAAAACGCTTCCGTCGCCGATGCGGCCAGACACAGATCCCGATACATGCGCCCATGGGAAAGCACGCCGCACAGCATTGCCCACGGAATTCTCGACGACGAGACCTATGACTGGTTGGCCGTTGTGGACTTTATGACTCGGACAGGCGGCGATGCACTGATCGCAGCGGAGACGGATATTGCCGCAGCCAACGCCGCCGCGAAAGAAGTAACCGGGATTTCCGTTTCCGCCACGGGATCAGCCGGACTGGCCGGACTGCTGGCGCCATCGATTCGCTCGGCAAAACCAGCAAGTATAATCGCCCTGCTGACCGGCCGCGAACGAAGCTAATGTCAGATGTTCGTGGCGCCCGCTCCCGAACTTGAACCGGCCCTCTTGAAATAAAGGTGGCCCGTTGCGGGGTCTCATTGAACCCTTGGGGATTTTAAGTCGGATTTTGAATTATTAAGAATCAGCGGCCCGAATTGACGTTTAATACCCCCTCGAAAGGGCCGCGCTGCCCAGGGATTTAGCAATATCGGAAAATCCGTTTTATATCGAGCCCCTATCGCTCGATCCTGTAGCGGCGCATTTTCTCCCAGAGCGTTTTTCGGGAAATGCCGAGTTCTTCCGCGGCCCTGGCGATCGCCCATTTGTGGCGGGTGAGCGATGTTCGGATGGCTTGTTGTTCGGCCCCTTCCATTTGAGCCTTGAGCGCCGGCGGACCGTTGGAACTACCTTCATCCGCCGCCCCTCCGGATTCCAGGGTGAACAGGTCGTGCTCCTCGATCTGGCTGCCGTCGCAGAAAGTAATCGCCCGTTCAATCGCATTTCTGAGTTCCCGCGCGTTGCCGGGCAACGGCCTGGACAACAACTGCGCCAACGCCGCGCCCGAAAGTCCGGTGATCCGCTTTTCCGCCGCCATCGGATCAAGCGCGATGAATCGCTCCGCCAGGAACGGAATATCCTCGAGACGCTCGCGCAACGGGGGTATTTCGATATGAATGACATTAAGCCGCCAGTAGAGATCGGCGCGAAATCGACCGGCGTTGATCGCGGCCTTGATGTCCTCTTGAGTCGCCGCGATAACCCGCACGTCGAGCCGTATCGAATCGTTGCCGCCGACCCGCTCGACGATGCGTTCTTGCAATACGCGCAGGAGCTTGACTTGCGTCTCGGGCGGAATCTCGGCGATCTCATCGAGAAAAATGGTTCCGCCTTGTGCCTGCTCGAATCGGCCGATCCGGCGCCGGTCCGCCCCGGTGAACGCGCCCTTTTCGTGCCCGAATAGTTCGCTTTCAACCAGCCCGGCCGGTATCGCGGCGCAATTGACTTTGACGAATGGCGCACCGGCGCGGGCACTGTTCGCATGGATCAAGTTGGCCATCACTTCCTTGCCGACGCCCGATTCACCGGTAATCAACACGGAACTGTTTCCCTGGGCCACGCGCGGCACCAGCCGCTCGAGCCGGCGCATGATCGCGCGTCGTCCAAGGACAACCGATCCCGTGCGAACGGGCGCGCCGTCCGGACCGATCATCCCGGCCGACTGGCGCATATCCGAAATCCGCGCCAGCAATCGCCGCACCAGGCCAACGAAGGCATCCATCGCGAATGGCTTGGTCAAATAGTCAACCGCCCCAGCCTTGACCACTTCGACCGCTTCCGGAATGGAACCAAACCCGGTCATCAGCACCACGGGCAGCCCCGGAAAGTGCCGGGAAACGTTATCAAAGAGGTCTCGGCCCGTCCCATCGGGCAGCCGGATATCCGTCACGATCAGGTCGATGGCGCCTTTTTCCAGCGCGGACTGCGCTTCCGCCAAGGACCCCGCCGAAACAACCTGGATTTTCTCCAGGCCCAGCCGGTCTTGAAGAGATAGACGCATGATCTCGTCGTCTTCCACCAGCAGGACCGAAAGGTCGCCGAAATCCGAAGAGGGTGCGTTGTCGTTCATATCTCCCAATCCTCCTTCGGCGCTATTTTCAGGCCGGGCAGCCGAACACGGAATAAACTTCCCTTTTCGATTTCGCTTTGCACCTCGATCGTTCCGCTCATGCTTTCCACCAACCGATAAGTGATCCAAAGGCCCAATCCGGTGCCCGAACTGCGGGTCGTGAAAAAGGGATCGAACAGACGACTGAGGTTTTCCTCCGGAATACCGCTGCCGTTATCCTCGGCTTCGATGATGACCGCATCTCCATCGAGATAAGCGCGAAACGCAAGATCGCCGGCATTGCCAAGCGCCTGTATTCCGTTGCGCAACAGATTCAACGCTACCTGCTGTACTTTCTGCGAATTCAGGCGCACGTCATCACCCAAGCGGTTTTCCCATTCGAAGGAAATCTTCCGATCCCCGATCTCGGCAAGAATCAATTCGCGGACGTCATCGAGGCACTGCCCGCCGGCGAACTGTTCAGCCCCTTCGGCCCGCAACTCCACCAGCAACGCCTGGACAATGGTGCTAATTCGGTTCAGGCCCTTTTCAATCAAGGGAAGATAGCGTGCCGCCAGATTGGTATCCTCCGGATGCGCCTTCAGGGTGTCGATGCAATTCAGCATCCCCGCCAAGGGATTGTTGACCTCATGCGCCACACCCGCCGCGATCCGGCCCAGCGCCACGAGTTTCTCCGAAACCGCCAATTGCTGCTCGAGTTTCTGCTTTTCGGAAAGCTCCTGGGTCATGCGGTTGAAGGCGCCGACCAAATGATCGATTTCGTCATCGGTATGTTCCGCCACCGCCGGCACCGTCCCGACCTCGCCACGGCCGACCGTGTCCATCGCCGCCGCCAGCGCATGAACGGGGCGAACCAGGCGATTGGATATAATCGCCCCCAGGCCGCTGCCCAATATGACCAGCACGAAAGTCAGGCTGAGAATGGTGATCGTCGCCGAACGGGTTTGCGCCCTGATTTCATCCGTCGATAAGCGCAGCCGCACGATGCCATGGATAGACTCGCCCGAGCGGATCGGCACGACTCCTTCGATGAATCCGGCGCCACCGTGGATCACACTGGTGGTACGCATTTCGAGAGCCCGCCGAAGTAACGCGCCCTCGGCGGGATTTTGCTCCGATATCCGCCGCCCAAGAGGATGGATTCCGGGATCGAGATGCGCGATCACGCGACCATCGGGATCGAGAACCATGGCCGTGAGAATACGGGCGTCGCGGGCGCCTCCCGCGGAACGGGCGGTCATTTGCCGAAGCGTCTTGTAAACAGCCCAGTAATCATTGCTCGCTGCCGCTTCCGATGCCGTCGCGGCGATGGCACGGCCAAGAACAAGCGCTCGCTCCTCGATCGAGGCCTCAAGACGACTGCGTTCTTGGGTTATAATCGCGATCCCGATCGTGAACGCAACCGCGGCGGTTACCGCCGTAATGGTCAATGGCAGCTTGGCTAGAAGGCTCCAGTGTCGGGGGTGTCGAAATCTGATCATGGACGTGGTATCGCGATCATCCGGGCCTTCATGTTCTCGGCATTGCGACGGATACCGTCGAATACCTTGGGATCCGGCGGCGAGAATCGATCCAGGGCCAAATCCCTGAGCAGCCGCCGCCCCTCGGCATCCTCGTTCATTTTGATGATGGCTTCGGCCATGCGCCGGTTCAAATCGCGATTGCCGTGACGCAGCGCAACGATGGGCGGAAACCCGAACAATTCGGAACGGGAAATAACCTTGGTTCTTTTGGTCAGCTGCGGTTGCGTGCGTGCCAGATATTCCCAGACGTAAGAATCGACCGCGCCGCCCTCGGCCACTTTTTCCGCCACGGCCTCTATGGTTTCAGCATGGCTATAGGTGAAAAAAGTCAAACGGAAAAACGCGTCCGGGTTTTTGCCGAGCTTCAAAACAAGCGAGCGCGGCACCAAGTATCCCGAATTCGAGTCAGGATCGGAAAAAGCAAATGTTCGATCTTCAAGATCGGCCAGTCCTTCCAGCGGGCTGTCCCGATGTACGATCGTGTAGGAGCGATAGAGCGGCGCCCCCTCGAATTCCGGCAGCGCCAGCAAATCGAAGAATCCTTGGTCGCTGTGGCGCACGTAGGGATATCCGCAGATCCAAGCGAAATCGACCTGCCCGGTTTCCAGCAATTCCATGACCTCGCGGTAGGAACGGCGCTGCACAAACTGAACCGGACGCCCGACTTTCTGGGCCAGATAGCGGCTCCAAGCCTGGTAGAAGGGAACGTTCTCGCGCACCACGACGGCGGTCAGCCCGAAACGCACCGGCGCCGGCTCGGCGGCGCGCGCCGGCAGGGCGAAGAAAAACGCGACAACTAACAACGCAAGAACACGCGGCCGGGGCGTCATCGCTCATTCCTCCCTTTTGGCAATGCTCTTGCGGCACTGTCCAAAACAACGTCACGCGGATCGGGCTCGTCAAAAGGACCGGGACGGAAACGATAAACAGCCCGTGCTTCCACGAACAGCGCGCCGGATCGATCCGGTATCGCAAACTCAATAATAGCAGGTTTGCCGCGAACGAGGCTAAGGTCTTTCCAATGTCCCTCCCCATCCCGCACCCAGCCGAACCTGTGCAAATCGCGCCAAACCGGCAGTCCGCGTTCATTGCGTCCGACGACTTCCAGCCAGACCGACCGGCCGGTCGTTCCCCCCGGCAGGGCATGGCCGGCCCGGTGCGAAATCCGCAGCAACGCGGTCCAGTTTTCTTTCTCCCGTCGCAAGTGCAAATCCAAGCGAGCCACTCCATCGAGAAAACCCGGCCGGCTCGGACCCTGAAAATCATGACCAGCCGCGTGGCAGGCGCGGCAATCGGTCGCCGCCGCCGCGCTGCGGACCGTATTTTCTCCAGGCGCGTCATGGCAGCGCGCGCAAATCTCCGCCGCCGATCCTGTCGCCCGGCCATGACCGTCCGCCCCATGGCAGTCCCCGCAGACCAGACCGTTTCCGCCGCTGGGCGCGTGACACGATCGGCAGGCCCCGGATTGCCCGGCTTCGGACTGGCTCGCGTGAAAATCCGGACTCGACGCCGCCCGGGCCATCGCCGAGCGCGCGAATTCGTCGGCTTGGCGTGGATGACACGCGGCGCAATCCACCGCGCCCACCGGACAGGCCGAGACCAAAACCAATAACGCCATCAGCCACCGCATTACCGGTACTCCTGAGCGGGTTCGTTTTGTTCGCAGAGCCCACGAGGAATGATGAATGGAACTGTTCCGGGCACCGCGAAGCTGCCCGGGGTTTCCACCGGCAAGCCAGCCGCGCGCCAAGCCGAGAAGCCGCCCTCCAGCACAAGAACCGCGTACCCCGCCCCGCGCAATCGTCGCGCCCAGGCCGCTTGCCGGGAGGCATCGCCCGGTTCGATCAGCACCGCGGTTCCGCCCCGGCTGTCCGGCAGGAATCCCTCCGGGTCAAGGCCTCCCCGTAGCGCGCCGGGAACGGTCCCGGCCGAATAAGCGTCGGCGTCGCGTAGATCAAGAATCAACGGCGGTGTGCGTCCGGATGATCGCCGCGCCAGTTCGGCGGCGGAGATCGCGCCGATGTCGTTAGCGTAAGCGGAGACAAAAAGAGTCAAGAAAACGGCGAGAACGGCGGCGGCCTTTCGCACGAGCCTTGCCGTCATACCGCCGCGCTTGATCGCTTGAACGGCTGCAGCGGCAGTTCGCGCCCAAGGGCCGCGCTCAGTTCCTCGAGACTCCACGTAGCGGCAACGGTTGTCGCGACGATCGCCGCCTGAGCCCCGCCTTCGGCGCGCAACGTCGCGAGGTGACGCGGTTCGGTCGCGCCGCCCGAAAGCCAAAGACCGCCTTTGTAATTCCGCCGCGCCCGCTCCAACAACTCCAGGTCCAGGCCGTTGCCTTTCTCGGCCGCGTCAAACCCATGCAGCCAAACCGTCACGAACCCCAATTCGGTCGCACGCGCCAGCCACGCGTCGGTCGTCTGTTCGCCGTCGCTGACGTTGAAGCCGCGAATTGCCGCCGTGTCGGGGACAAAAACGCGAAAGCCCTCGCCAGGATAGCGATCACCCATTTCATAAATCACCTGCGGCCGATACCCCCCGGTGCGCGGCACCCAAACCAGATCGGGAAATCGATCGCGGCACCGTGCGGTTTCTTCCAGGCCTTCGGCCACCCATGCCGTGCGCGGCAGGCCGATCCAGGGGGTTTTTTCGGCGGGCATTCCGCGCAGGATGACGAACCCCGGGCCGGCGTCATCGGCGCCGTGAACGGCCGGATCGAGGATGCGCCCGTCGACCAGCGCCGCCAGTTCCTGGGGCAAGTCCGCTTCGTCGAATTCGACCGCGAAGTGAAACGGCAACGTGGGTACGGTTGGCTTATCATTCATCGACCAGTCTCCTCCAGAACGCGTCGCTTTCGGCCGGATCCATTTTCCCCCGCCCCTTGCGGTCGCGCTCGAGAGCCTCCAGCGTCTTGCCCGCCAAGTCGCCGAAGGCTTTCGCCGCCGCGCTTTGCGGGGATGCCGTCACCAACGGCGAGCCGTCGTCGGCCGCCGATTGCGCGGCGGGATCGAGGGGAACACGGCCGAGAAACGGAACGTGCCGGCGTTTCGCCAGCGCCTCGACCTGCCCGGCGCCGAACAGGGGCTGCTCCTCGCCGCAGCAGGGACAAATAAACGTGAACATATTTTCGACCAACCCAAAAACGGGGATGTCCAGCTCGTGAAACATGGCGATGCCGCGCTCGGCGTCGATGGTCGCCAATTTTTGCGGCGTCGAAACGATCACCGCTCCGGCGACAGGTATTTGCTCGAGGATCGTCAACTGCACATCGCCGGTTCCAGGCGGCAGGTCGACCAGCAGCACATCGAGGTCGGGCCAGGCCACCTCGCGAAACATCTGCACCGTCGCCTGCGTGATGATCGGACCTTTCCAGGCCAAGGTCGCTTCGGGGGGTACCAGATTGCCCATGGACACCGACCATATCCCATGCGCGAAGGCAGGCACGGCACGCCCCTGCTCGTCGGTTGCCAGCCCTTCGCCGCTGCCCAACATCCGGGCCACCGAGGGACCGGTGAGATCGGCGTCCAAAACGCCGGTCCGCAATCCACGCGCGGTCAAGGACGCCGCCAGGTTGACGGTCAAGGTCGATTTTCCGACGCCGCCCTTGCCGCTGGCGATCAGGACGACGTCGCGCACGCCGGGGATCACGGCCAAGGCGGTCTCGGGCGCGATTTCGGCATCCGCCTCTTTCCCGCCGCATTCGCAATTTGTTCCGCACCCGGTCATGCCCGAATCTCCCTTGAAGACTTAGCCGATCCGGCCAGAAACTCCGCCAGGGTCCGCACCGCTTCAGCCATCGGCGAGTCCGGCAAAGCCAAGATCGCCGGATTGCCCGTGTCGCTGACGCCAACGACATCGGGCAGGAAAGGAATACGCGCCAGCAATGGCAAGCCCGTTTCTTCCGCCAAGGTCCGGCCGCCGCCCGTCCCAAACAAGGCATGCGCGGCGCCGCACCGCCGGCAGACAAGGCCGGCCATGTTCTCGACAATGCCGAGACAGGGCACGGCGATGTCGGCGAACATTTCAAGGCCGCGCCGGACGTCCTGCACCGAGGTTTGCCCCGGCTGGGTCACCGCGATCACCCCGGACAGACCGGCATGCCGCGCGACGGCAAGATGAACGTCGGATGTTCCCGGGGGCAAATCGACCAGCAGCAGATCGAGGGGCCCCCAATCCACCTCGGTCATAAGCTGCGGCAGGCCTTCATCCACCAAGGACCCACGCCAGATCAGCGCCTTTTCGGCCGGCAGCAGAAATCCGAGCGACATGACCTTGATCCCGAAAGCCTCGCGTGGGGCAATGCGTTTCCCGTCGTCGGTGGTTTCCGCCCGCCCGGACACTCCGAGCAAGGTCGGGGCCGAGGGACCGTAGACGTCGGCGTCGAGGAGGCCGACGCGCAAGCCCCGTTCCGCCAGCGCCACCGCTAGATTCGCCGTCAGCGTCGATTTTCCGACTCCGCCTTTCCCGCTGTGAACACCAATGACCCGATCCACGCCGGGCAATCCGCCCTCGGCCAAACGTCGGGGCCGCGGCTTCACCACCACCCGTATGACACCCGGAACGGCGCGCACGAGATCGGTCAACACCTCGGCCAGGGATTCCGCGTCCTCGCCGCCGACGCGGTCCGTGTTCATCAGCACCCGCACCGCGCCGCCGGTCGCCACCACTTCGTGCACCAGCCCGGCGCTCAACACATCGGGCCCGCCCTCGCCCACGGTCACCGCGGCAATGGCCTTGAGCACGCGCTCTTCCAAAATCTCCGGCGATATCGATGGGGTCATGGTATCCGTGTTTCTTCCAAATAGCGCGCGATGATCTCGGCTTCCTTGCCGCCGATGACGTCTTCGCCGCCGTTGCTTTCCCGCATCATGCGAACGATTTCCGCCATCTCATTCCGTTGATATCGAGACATGTCCGGAAGGGCATGACAAGCGGCACAACGCGCGCGGTAAAGTTCGGCCGGCGTGCGCGGCTGCGCATGCCACCACGCGCCGAACACAGCGGCCAACACCGCCACAACCGCCAAGCCCCGGCGCACTGGCTCATCCTCCCATCATGCCAAACCATTCGTCATCCATTTCCCGCTCATTGCGGCATTGGGGGCAAAGGCCGTTGCCATCGGCCGCATCGGCGGCGAAAGTCAGACCGCATTTGCCGCAACCGGTCAGGGCCTGCGACGCCAATTCACGAGGCTCTTCATCCGATGGTGGCACTATTCCGATTGTTTCCGCCCGTACCACGCGAGGCGGGCAAACGCTGCCGCACAGACCGCATGCCGTGCACCGCTCGGCGCGAAAGGTGACGGCGATCCGTTCCGGATTCGAGACGGAGGCGAGCGCCCCGGTTGGACAGAGATCCGAGCAGGCGGCGCAAAGCGTGCAGCCGGGTTCGAAGCGGCGCGGCAGCCAGGGCGGGCGGGCTTCCCGGCCCCAAGGCAGATCGGCCCGCCGGTGCGCCATGGCCTCAAGGAACGGGTGCGGACGCTGGCGGCGATGGCGCGGCATCGCGGCGCGGAGCTGATCCGCCGCGTCGTCTTCGGCGGTCGTCTCAGGTACCAAGAAAGAAAGCCCGGCCGTCGCCCCGGACATGGTTCTTAATCTGGCCAATCGCAGGAATCCGCGGCGATTGGTATGGATCTGGTCCTGGTGATCTTTCTTTGTCTCGGCTTCGGCGCCGCCTTCGGCTTCGCGGACTTCCGGGGCGTTGTCGCCGAACCAGCCGCGCAACGTGGCGCGCATTTCCGCCAACCCGTCATGAGCGTCGCCTTTCCCGCACCGGCCGCAGTTTTCGAGACCGTGCAAAGCCAGGATGCGCGTGCCGCCTGCAAGCGCCGCGCCGACCAAGCGGGCATCCAACAGCAGGTGGCAAGGCACCACCACGCCGCCGCCGACATCCGTGCTGGCCGAACAATGGATATGCGCCGCGTTCTTTTCCGCGATCGCGGCCAGGAACCGTTCGGGCTGGAATACCGCCAGCCGGAAGGCCCCGGCCGGACAGGCCGGCACGCAGGCGCCGCACCCGGTGCAGTCGCTTTCCTTGAGATCAAGCGCAAGATCGCCCGCCGCCACCGCCTGAACCGGACAAGCGGCCTCGCACCGGCTGCAGATGCGCTGACGTCCGCGCAGGTTGACGCAGTACTCATCGTCAATCAGCAGATAGGAGCCGCCGCCCGGCAACAGGCTCGCCGGGCTTGCACGTCGCTCGCTGCCTGTCGGTCCGTTCATGGCGCATCCTGCTCGACCGGAAGTTGCGCGGCGAGCCAACCGCGAAACCCACCGTCCAACACGACGACGTTCCGCGGCAACCGTCGACTCAGCGACTTGTTCAAGCGGGCAAGATCGACGGGACCGTCGTCGTAGAACACGACCGGACGACCGTCGACGAACAAGCTGCGGTCTTCCGCCAACAAAGCATAGGGCACATTTTGCGCGCCCGGCACGTGCAGTCCGGCATAGGCGTCGGGAGTTCGCAAGTCGATCAAATGGAAAACAACTCCCGGCCGGCCGCTTTTGATCAACTCAAGCAAGGATTCGGCCTCCATGCGCCGCTCCTGCGGGCCACAAGCCGCCGCGAGAAGAAGGACCGCCGCCGCGCACGCCGTTGCTCTCGAGGCACGGTCATGCAACCACCGGATCGTCTGTTTCAGCATTGCCGGGTTCCTCGGCTTCGTCGGCCAGCTTGCGGCCAAGCCATTGAGTTACCGCCACCGCCGTCACCAGATTGGTGGCGAGCGGCACGCTGTTAAGATCGCAGGCCCGATAGAAAGGGTGGATATCCGGCTCGTCGCCGGCGGCTCCAATCGGATCGCGCAAGAAATAAACCGCGGCGATGCTGTTGGAGCACACCAATCCGCACAACTGGATTTCGCCCCCACGCCGGGCCGGGAAGACGCTGGTGACCTCGAATCCCAATTCCCGCTCGATCACCTCGCCGGTTTCCTGAGTGGACAGCAGGCGATAGTTTTCGAATACACGGCGCTCTTTCTGCATCAGCTTGAGAAGCGCTTTCTCCATGCGCCGATGGGCGATGAGAATGACGGTGCGGACGTCGGGCATAATGCTATCCCCCGATTGCCGGAGCCAATCGCGGCACCGACTCAGGCGCTCTCGCGGCCTGGGTCATGTCGGCATAAAGCCGGGCATGACCGAGGGCCAGGCGGTGGATCGCCTCCATCACCGATTCCTCGCGCGCGAGAGACTGGCGCATGGCCGCCAAACGGCCCGGCGATGCGACCAAGGTATTCAGCGCCGCTGCCAAGGCGTCGCCGTTGTGGGCGGAAACGGTCAAGCCGTGTATCCCCTCATCAAAGCGGACAGCTTCGACCCGATCGCTCCGCAGGACCGGCAACGCGAAGGCTCCCGCCAAATCGAGCAACGGGCTCTTGCAGGTCTTCGCATAAGGCATCAGCAGCAAGTCGGCCGAGGTGAACAAGTCGGCCACTTCGGACGGATCGACGTAACGCTCCAGAACCTCGATGGCAACCTTGGCCCGCGCCGAAGCCAGCACCGCCGGATCCGTGCCGGAAAGAACTTCCTCGCCGGCAATCACTATTTTAACAAGCGGCGGAAATCCCCCCCGCGCCAGAACCGCCAGCAAGTGATCCAGGCCCTTGCGATGCGAACCATGGCCGAAATAAAGCAGCCGGACTTCCCCCGGCTGCTTGGGCGAAAGCTCCGGCGCTCGGCGGCGCGGCGCTTCGGGATGCGCCATCAGGTTCGGGCTCCCGGGCAGATACACCACGCGGTCTCCGCCGAGGCCGAACATCTCCTCGAGTCCCCAGGCAATATGCGCGTCGCGCGCCACGATACGATCGAAGGCGCGATAAAGCGCATGGAATCCCGGTTGCGAAAGCCAACGGCGGCGGTGCGGCAGAAGATTATGCGGCGTATAAACCGTCGCGATCCCGCGCTGCTTCAGCCAGGCGAGGAACAATCGGGCGGTCAAGGGATCTCCGACCCATTGAAAATGAACCACGTTCGGCGCGAATGCGCGCACTTGCGCGGCCAGACAGGCCCAGCCGACCCAACCCGCCTTGAAACAGGCTGTCTTGTCGAACGGCGTGCGCCAACCTTCTAATTCGTCGCGACTTCCTTCCACCAGCCGAACGCAGTGACCTATTTCAGTCAACCCAAGCGCTAGCGCATGGGCGTAGTGACACAGGAAGCCGCGTCCCGACCCCTCGACCAGCAATATGCGGTTTTGATGCTCCATGGCTCCCCGCTAGAGGCCGGATGCCTTGCGAAAATCCGGATCGGTCTTCATCCGCACGAGCGGACGTCCGTTCGCTTCGGCCAGTTCCTTGAGCCGCCGCGGCCCGGCCAGGCGACCGATGTCTTCCCACAGCACCCGTTCGACCAGATCGAGAACCTCAGCATAGAACGGATGCTGGGCAGCCCCGGCGGCGCGCCGACACCAGCCCGGCCCCCACTCGCCAAGCTGATCGAGAATAAATGTTTCGCGTTGCGTTTGCGCCGTTTCGGCCCTTGCTTCATCTTCGGATTCGACGGCGGCGGCTTCGATGTCAAAGAGAGTCCCGACGAATGAAAGCATGGTGCCGATATGATCGGGAAACTCGCCGCTCTGGCGACGCTCATAGACGAACCCTGCCGCCCGGTACGCCGCCTCGGCCCGATCGCACTGTTCCTGCCCAAAAGCGCCGGTGGCAAAGACCGAAGCGAACGGAGAAACCGAGCCGGGCGCCGAAAACAGGCCGGTGTATTCCACGGCCAACCGCTCAAGAAGGGACTCGACGGGAT
This sequence comes from uncultured Hyphomicrobiales bacterium, assembly GCA_964365645.1. Classification (GTDB taxonomy): domain Bacteria; phylum Pseudomonadota; class Alphaproteobacteria; order Rhodospirillales; family 2-12-FULL-67-15; genus 2-12-FULL-67-15. The sequence goes on from CAYIQU010000001.1 coordinate 12,624, forward strand.
CCGACAACAGATCATGGGGTAGCTTCACACCCATCTCGACCAGAGCCGCTCCCAATTCCCCGCGCAGCAAGGCCAATAACTCCGCGTCGACCTCCTGCTCCAGAACACGGCCCAACAGATGATACAGCCCGGCTTGCGCCCGACAGTCTTCGACCCGTTCCTGTGCTTCGGAAGTCTCCCTCGACATCTCCTCGACTGAAACCATCGCGTCCTCCCCGGTCGTCCCGTTTTTCATTGTCGTTCCATCGCCCATCATCCTTGTCAAGAAAAAGGCCGGGAGGGTGGCGGCTCATCTGTCCGCCACCCTCCCGAAGGCGTGGGAGGAAGGGAGACTAGTGGCCGCCGCCCACCTGCGGTTTCGGCAAACGACTCCAGTCGATGTCGACTTCCTTGTGGTTCGCCCTGTGCAAATCGCCGGTGTAGGCGTAGCGCAAGGTTTCCTCGAATGCCTTCATGGCGGCCTCGGCGCTGACCTTGATATCGCCGTACTTGTCGCCAGCCTGCGCTTTGGTCACGGTAACCACCGTGTCGTACCAGCCTTGCGAACCGCCGATTGGGTCGACCGACACCGGGATTATGTGGTTCGGATGCACGCCCTTGTCGTCCCACCAGACGTTGCGGTCGATGTCGGGATCCCCGCCCTGCGCCCATTCGGCCTTCGGATCCTTTTGCTTGAGCTGGGCCAAGCGGCCATAGGCCGAGTGGCCGCAGGCGGTGGAAACGGCGATGACATCGGGATGCATCCCCTCGGTGACGTGCGCCTTGGTCACGATGTGGCCGAGTTGCGACGTGATGCGAATCAAATCGCCGTCGGCGATGCCGCGAGCCTTTGCCGTCTTCGAGTTTATCCAAGCCGGATTTTTGTGATAGAGCTCGGCCAGGGTCTTGAGCGAGGCGGTGCGGCTCTGGGTGTGAACGTTGACCTTGTACGTCGTCAAGATCAGCTCGTTGGGCTTCTTGTTGCGGGACGGAATGCGCTTGTAGACCGGCAACGGATTGAAGCCGTATTTCTTGTAGCTCTCCTTGTAGATCTCGATCTTGTGGGAATTCGTGCCGAAGCCGACGCAGTTCTTGCCGCTGGCCCGCACGCCGATGGCCTTGCCGCCCTTGGTGATGACATTGTCGGGCCCGACGGTCGCGCCTTCCATCTGCGCGGCCGTCAACTGTTTTTCATGCAGGCCGTATTCCGGCTTCACCTCGTTGCCGTTCTTGTCGACGATCTTCGACGTTTCCGGATCGACTTTTCCATAAATCGGCCAGACGCCTTTCTTTTTGAGGAAGTCGAGACCGCCCTCTTCCTTGAGACCGGGAATATTGTCGAAGTGGCCGCGCATCCACTCCTCGGGAGTCTTAAAGGCGAAATACTTCTTGATTCCGAGGGAACCGTCAGGATCGACCTTGTTCATGATCTCGATTGTGGATTGACGCCATTCCTGTGTGCCGCCCAGCGGCTTGATCACCGGCTGGCGGATGCCAAGCCAGGGTCGCAGGTCGTTAGGCATGGACTCGGCGTCCCACCGTTCGAGGTAGGTGACGTCGGGAATGATGAGGTCGGCCAGTTCCGCCGTCTCGGACATGTAGGGACTGAAGGAGGCGAAGAACGGAATCAGCTTCTCATCCTTCATCATTCCTTCCCAGATGTGCCCGGCAGGATAGGTGTAGGCCGGGTTGTCATAGTACGTCATGTACACCGACACCTTCGCCTCGCCCTTCATGACCATGTAGGGCATGTGCGTGGAAACGGCGTGCGATGCCAACGGATAGAGCGGCGGCGCGGCCAGCACGCTCGGCACCTTACCACCGGGCGGTTTTGGGTCGGGCTGCGGCCAACCCATGCCGCGCGGCAGGCAATAGCCGCCGACCTTCTCGATGTTCCCGGTAATGACGTTGAGCATGTGGATCGCGGCTTCCTGGTAGGCGCCGTAGATGTGCTTGCAGGGACCGCGATAGGAGAAGGTGGTCGCCGGCTTGGTGGTCGCGAACTCGCGGGCGATGCGCCGAATGTCCTTGGCCGACATTCCCGACTCTTGTTCGGCAAATTCGGGAGTATAGGGCTTCAGGTGCGCGATCAGTTGTTCCGGCGTCACGTTCGTCCAATTGCGAATGAACGTTTCGTCGTAGAGATTTTCGTTCATGATGACGTGCGCCATCGCCAGCGCGATGGCGCTGTCGGTGCCCGGATAGGGGGCGAACCATTCGTCGGAAATGCCGGCGGTATTCGACAAGCGCGGATCGAAAGTGACGAGCTTGGCCTTGTTGCCGACCATGCCATCCATCAACCGCTGGGCGTTCGGGTTATGGAAATAGGCGGTTTCGACGATGTTGGAGCCGAAATTAAGAACGTACTTAGTGTTGGCCCAATCGCAGGACTCGATGTCCGGCCCCCATGAAGGCTCAAGTCCGACTTTTTTCGACGATTCGCAAACGTTGGTGTGGTTCACCATCGCGTTCGAGCCCAACGCCGCCATCATGCGCTGAATCCCGCCGCCGGTGCGATTGCGGCCCCACTTGAATACGATCTCGTTGAGAATCGCCGGATCGTTCGCCTTGCGCGAACGATCGACCACCTCGCGCAACTTTTTCGCCAACAGCGTGGTCGCCTCGTCGTAGGAAATCCGCTTCCATTTGCCCTCGCCGCGTTTACCGGTACGCAGCAAGGGGGTCATGATCCGGTCGGGATCGTAGGTATGCTGGAAGCCGGCGTTGCCCTTGGCGCACAGCTTGCCGCGGGTGCCGGGGTGGTCGAGATTGCCTTCGAGCTTGACGATACGCCCGTCCTCGACATAGGCGATGCCGCCGTCCTGGATGTTGCAGACCATGCAGGTAAACGGAACCGCCTGGCGTTCCTTGCCGGTGACCGACGAGAAATCCTTGCCGCCCAGTTGCTGTTCCATCGCTTTGAGGCGCGTGCTGGCCAGCGCGGTTGCCGCCACCGCGGAAGTGCCGCCCAACTTCATGAAGCCGCGACGGCTCATCGGGAAGTGCTTGTTCATCGGTCTTCTCCTCTCGGTTTTTTCCGGTGCCGTCGATCAGTAGTAGAGTTGGGGTAATTGCCCGGCGATCAGGATCAAGTCGCGGAAGGTGTAGGCGCCGACCAGCGATGCCAATCCCGCGATGCCCACCATTGCCGGCTGCTGCGATAAACCTGGTGCGGCCAGGAGAACAAGCGGCAATACGATGCCAACCGCGAAGGTCAAGAACCAGAACAGGCTGCCGAACTCGCTGTTGATGATCGCCCAGCCGGCTTGCAATTCTTCGCTGCCATAGAGGAACATCACCAGGAAGCCCAGAAATAGGAAAAACGTGACGCCAACCGAGTAGAACAAGATGGTTCGCAGCGCCGGGACCGCGCCTGCGGCCTCTTTCTTCACCGCTGACACCAGCGCCAGCACCGCCCCGCCCGAGCTGACCGACAAGACCGTGAACAACACCGGGGTCCAAGGAGAGTTCCAAACCTCCCGGGCGTTATTCACCATCAAGTCGTTGCCCGTATAGAGCGGCATGGAAAGACCGAGCAGCGAACCGAGTATCCCGATCGGCTTCAACAATGCCGTGTTATTTGTCGTAAGTCCGTAGAAGAACCCGACGATGCACGCGCCGAACAAAGGCAGAAACAGCGCGCCCCACGACAGCGGCGAAGTCCAGTGGAAGTATATGATCGGGTACATGAAGCGCCCGGGCTGCCCTAAATCGAGGATCAGAAGCACCCCACAGACAAGCAGAACGACGAAGGAAATCATAAGCGCGGTTCTCTGCAGCGGGAGAACCGATGCCGCCGCCGTTCCCGAGAAGATACTCGGCGCCGCCGCCATAACGAAGCTCATGCCACTGATGCCGATCAGGAAAAAGTATATCGACAACTCCGAGCCCCAGGGGGCGATGTTGTAGCTCATATATTCGAACATTGTTCGCTCCCTTTTTCAGATGACGCCCGCGAAGAAGCGGCTGCCACGATTGTGCTTGTAGAACGCCTCGGCATCGGTGCGCGCCGCGGCCGATTCCGGCGCGGCGGAGCCTTGGTCGAAAGCGATGCGTTCCGGTTTGATGTAATAGACCTGCGGCCGGGTGCCCTTTTCCGGCTTCAAGGTCACGGTCTTGCCGCCGGCGACCAAGCGGGAGACCTCGCTCTTCGGGTCGTTCACATCGCCGAAGATGCGCGAACGGCCGAGGCAAGTCTGCACGCACGCCGGCAATTGCCCCTGCGCCACCCGGTGGTCGCAGAACGTGCATTTGTCGACCACGCCGGAGATCTTCACGCGGGTACGACTCTGGGGCAGGACGAAGCGCGCGTTGTAGGGACAGGCGGCAATGCAGGTCCGGCACGCGATGCACCGCTCATAGCGCTGCAGCACGTAACCTTCCTCGTGCTTGTAGGTCGCCTCGGTCGGGCAATTGCGAACGCAGGGCGGGTTGTCGCAGTGATTGCACAGACGCGGCATGAAGGCGCGGCGGGTGTTGGGATACGCCCCCGTATCCTTTACCTTGACGATGGTTCGCCAAGCGCCGAGCGGAACGTCGTATTCCTGTTTGCAGGCCGATACACAAGCCATGCATCCGATGCATCGCCTGAGATCGATGACCATGGCCCAACGCTTCTTGCCGGGTACGCCAAAGGACGGCGCGGCCTGGAGTCCAACTGCCATGATAGTTCTCCCTCCTGCGGTTTGTTCAATTTCGCCGCGTCGATGGCGGCAGCCCCTGTTGCCGCGAGCCGTTCGGGTGCGCCGAAGCGCACCCCATTCCGGCAGGCGTGCACTGCAGGAAGAGCATTTTTCATGCCACGTCCGGCCATAGATGGAAGATTTGAGTTCTTTCAAAGGGTCGCGGCATCGCGCCGCCAATGCTGCACTGCGTTTCGGGCATTGGCCGTTACCGCTTCGTAACATCACGGGAGATTTGGCGTGAATCCATGAAACCGGATGATTCTTATGGATATTTCCGCAGGCAAGTAAATTAGTCATGTTTCAGCGAGGTAACATCGCTCAACACGCGCTCGGCGGCCCCGCCAATTCTCCCTCGCGCATTTTTTTCGATTTGGAATACGTCGACCCACCGACATATCATTCAGGCAAGAATACGTAAGAAATCCGTGCTGGCGGTGATCGCCGGGGCATTGCTCGGAACGTCTTTCAGCATCTTTGCCGCTAGCCGCCCCATGCTCTTGCGCGCGAATGCCGCCGTGCTGGCCTTGCCGGAGCTAAAATGATTCTTGTTTAGGGAGCCTACTTCTTATGTCCACGGACAATACTTCTTTTTCATTGGCGAAATACACCCCAACCGAACTGCTTGGTTTCATGGAAAGCAGGCGGTCTTTCAAACCCAAGGTTCTTGGCCCGCCTTATCCGGACCGTCGCTTGATCGAGATTTTTATCGGGGCCGCCCTGACGGCTCCCGATCACGGCATGTTGAGACCATGGCGGTTTCTCAAGATCGAGGAGTGGGGCAAGGCGAAGCTTGAAAATGCCTTCGAGGCGGCGGCCCTCGAAGCGGATCCCGGCGCTTCGGAGGAAATGCTCCTGTCCGCCCGCAAGAAGGCTTTCGACTGCCCATGCCTTCTGGCCGCGATCGCCGTGCTCGATCCGGAACACCCTCATATCCCGCAGTCCGAGCAGCTCATCGCGGTGGGCGCCGCACTTCATAACCTCCTTCTTGCCGCCCACGCTCACGGCTTTTCGGGAACGATCCTAAGCGGAAAACGCGTAACATCCCGCGCCCTAAGAGAAGCCCTGGATCTCGCCGAACATGAGCACCTGGTCGGCTTCATTCCGCTGGGCACGCCCACGGTACCGGCTAAACCAAGGCAGCAAGGGAAGATCGCCGAACACCTCCAGGAATGGCCGCTATAATCGCGGCTTTCGATTCAAAGATATTTAAACCGGATTTATGATGCCCGCTGCCGGACTCAAACCGGCACGGTCCTGATGGGGCCAACGAATTTTAGGCCCGATTTCGAGTTATTGAGATTAAAGAACTTAGCCTCCTACCCTCTTGAAAATAGTATAGTTCGACATAACGCATTTTACCGCCCTATACCGCTGAAAAAATTATGTTCATGAATTCCTCCGACGATTTCTCGGTCTAACCGGCTGCTAGACGGTTTCTCTTTTTTGAATCAGGGCCAGCGCATGCCGAGCGATGACGCTTTCTTCATCCGTCGGCACGATCCAGGCGGACACGCGCGATCCAGCCTTTGCAATGCGCGAAGCGGCGCGAGCATTGGCGACTTCATCCAAATCGAGACCGAGCCAAGCGGCAGCGCGGCAAATCTCGGCACGCACCGGCGCGGCGCGCTCGCCGATGCCGCCGGTAAAGACCAGCGCGTCCAACCCGCCCAGTGCCATCGCCAAGGACCCGATTTCCCGGACCACCCGGTAACAGAAGAACTCGACCGCTTCCTTCGCCGCCGGCTCGGAACTCTCAAGAAGGATTTTCATGTCCGCGCTGATGCCCGAAACGCCGAGAAGACCTGAGCGGTTGTAGAGTAGGTCGCGCAGCCCTTCATGATCGAGGCCATGTTCGTTCATTAGATACAGCAGCGCGCCGGGATCGACCGCGCCGCTACGGGTCGCCATTGGCACCCCATCGACGGTGGAAAAACCCATGCTCGTCGCCACGCTATGGCCCCCGCGCACGGCGGTAAGACTACAGCCATTGCCCAGATGCGCGATCACTGTCCGCTCGGGCAAAGACTGGCCCGTCACGCGGGCAAACGCGCCGGTGACGTATTCACAGGAAAGGCCGTGAAAACCGTAGCGGCGCAAACCCTTGTCCTCGTGGGCGCGCGGCAGGCCCAATCGCCGCGCTATTGCCGGCTGGCCGGCGTGAAAGGCGGTGTCGAAGCAGGCAACCTGGGGAAGATCGGGCTCGGCTGCCGCCATCGCCCGGATCGCCGCGATGTTGTGCGGCTGGTGGTGCGGAGCCAAGGGCGCCAGCGCCGCCAAGCGCTCGACGATCGCCGGCGTGACCCGAACAGGCTCGGTGAACTCGCCCCCGCCGTGGACGACGCGATGCCCGGCCGCAACCAACCGAAAGCCCGGCTCCCAACCGGGAAGATGAACCATGATCGCGGCCAAGGCGGCGGCGTGATCCGCGCCAGGTCCCGGGATCTTGCCGCGATCGGTCTTCAGCGCCGTTCCGTCCGCCCGCTGCCCGCTCAGAATCGGGTGCGCGCCGATGCCGGCAACCTGTCCGCGCAAGATCGCTCCACCCTCGCCGCCGTCCGCCGGGTAGACGGCGAACTTGATGCTGGAAGATCCCGCGTTGAGGACCAGAACTGAGAGCCTCGCTTGTGTCATGGCAGACATCGATTCAGATGTCCAACTTCAAATGTCCAACTGGCGCCTCATGTCAGCGGCGTTAACGCCGGCCACGACGACCGGTTTCTTCATGGCGTCGCGGCGGAACGGTTCGCCCAGTTCCTGGTTGAGGACGGCCTCGATGAAGGTGGTCGTGCCTTTGGCCTGGGCGGCGCACGCTTCTTTCAGCACGGCGGTCAGGGCGTCCATGGTCTCGACTCGAACTCCCTTCAAGCCACAGCCTTCCGCCACCTTGGCATAGCTTAGGTTGGGGTTGAGCTCGGTGCCGACGAAGTTGTTGTCATACCACAGCGTCGTGTTGCGCTTCTCGGCCCCCCACTGGAAATTACGGAAGATCACCATGGTGATCCCGGGCCAGCCCTTGCGCCCAATGGAGGTCATCTCGTTCATGCTGATGCCGAACGCGCCATCGCCCGAAAAACCCACCACCGGCACGTCGGGGCAGCCGATCTTGGCCCCGATGATGGACGGGAAACCGTAGCCGCAGGGACCGAACAGGCCGGGTGCCAGATACTTGCGCCCCCGCTCGAAGGTCGGATACGCGTTGCCGATGGCGCAGTTATTACCGATGTCGCTGGAAATGATCGCGTCCTTCGGCAATCCCGCCTGGATCGCCCGCCAAGCCATGCGCGGCGACATGTGACCGGGCTCGCGCTTCCGGCTGTCCGCGTTCCACGTGGTCCCCGGATCGTCGTCTTCATGATCCATGCTGCTTAGCGTCTGCAGCCAGGCCGACTTCGAACGGTGGATAAGCGCCTTGCGCTCCTCGCGTCCCACATTCCCGGCCGTCGGCGCCAATTGGCCGAGGATCTGGCGCGCCACCATCTTGGCGTCGCCGCAGATACCCACCGCGACCTTTTTCGTCATGCCGATGCGGTCGGGGTTGATGTCGACCTGAATGATGGCGGCATTCTTCGGCCAGTAATCGATGCCGTAACCCGGCAGGGTCGAGAACGGATTGAGCCGCGTGCCCAGCGCCAGCACCACATCGGCTTGCGCGATCAGTTCCATGGCGGCCTTGGAGCCGTTGTAGCCCAGCGGTCCCGCCGCCAGGCGATGGCTGCCCGGAAAACTGTCATTGTGCTGGTAGCTGCTGCACACCGGCGCGTCCACCCGTTCCGCCAGGACCGCGCATTCACCGATGGCGTCGCCGATAACCACCCCGGCCCCCGAAAGGATGACGGGGAACTTTGCCTCCGACAGCATTTGCGCGGCCCGCGTCACCGCCTCGACACCGCCCGCCGGACGTTCCAGGCGCACGATCTGCGGCAGGTCGATATCGATTTGATGGGTGAAGAAGTCGCGCGGCACGTTGATCTGCGCCGGCGCTGAGCCGCGCCAAGCCCGCTCGATCACCCGGTTCAGAACTTCCGCCATGCGCGAGGGATCGCGGACTTCTTCCTGGTAGCACACGCAGTCTTCGAACAGGGACATCTGCGGCATTTCCTGAAAGCCGCCCTGCCCCATCGTCTTGTTGGCCGCCTGCGGCGTCACTAAAAGCATGGGCGTGTGGTTCCAGTACGCTGTTTTGACGCAGGTCACGAAACCGGTGACCCCCGGCCCGTTTTGCGCGATGAGCATGGCCATTTTGCCGGTCGTGCGCGTATACCCGTCGGCCATATATCCGCCGTTGTTCTCGTTCGCCACGTCCCAGAACGTGATCCCGGCCTTCGGGAACAGGTCGGAAACCGGCATGAACGCCGACCCGATGATCCCAAACGCATGCTCAATCCCATGCATCTGCAGGACCTTCACGAAGGCCTCTTCCGTTGTCATCTTCATTGCGTGTGCTCCTATCGGGGGTTACTCGGAGGGCGCCATATCGGTCGCCGATTCAACTCGTCGGTCATCATGCGCGGACGCCGAGCGTCTCGATCAGCGCCGGGGCCAGTCCCGAGGGCAAATCGAGGACCCGGACGCCGGCGGATTCTAGAGCGCGGCGCTTCGAGTCATAAGTCCCGCGCGTGCCCATGACAATGGCGCCGGCGTGGCCCATGCGCTTGCCGGACGGCGCGGCCCGTCCAGCGATGAAGGCAATCACCGGCTTTTTCATGGTCGCGGCGTATTCGGCGGCAGCTTCCTCGGCGGCGCCACCGATTTCGCCGACCAAGACGACCGCGTCGGTGCCAGGGTCCTTCTCGAAGGTTTCAAGGGCATCACGGCTGGTGGTGCCGACGATGGCATCCCCACCGATGCCGATAAAGGCCGACTGGCCGAACCCGTCGCGGGTCAGATTGAGGCAAACGAGAGTCCCTAAGCTGCCGCTACGCGAAATGACGCCGATCCGGCCGGGTTTGAAAACGTTGGTGTTGAAACCGGGCATGATGCCGACAAAGCTCTCGCCCGGCGTCACCAAGCCCGCCGTGTTGGGGCCGACGACGATCGTGCCCCGGTCGCGGGCGGCGGCCAGCACATACATAACGTCTTGCGCCGGGACATGCTCGGTCAGCATGACCAACATCTTGGCTCCGGCATCGATGGCGTCCAGCGCCGCGGCCCGCGCGCCCATGGGCGGCACAAACAGGACCGATACGTCGAAACCGACTCCCTTGGCGGCATCCTGGGCGGAGGCGAACACCGGGAGATCCAGATGCGTCTCACCCGCCTTCTTGGGGTTGACGCCACCGACGACGCGGGTGCCGCATTCGATCATTTTCTGGGACCAAAAAGTCCCTTGCTTGCCAGTGATGCCCTGGACCAGCACACGGTGATTGCGACGGACGATCATCGGGCCGCCTTCACCGCGCTTTTCACCGCATCGTCCATGGAATCGAAGGGCGTGATGCCCAGCCGGTCCTTGACCAGGCGGACGGCTTCTTCCTCGCCGGTGCCGTGGATCGAGAAAAAGACCGGGATCTTGGGGCGCAAGTCCTCCCACGCCTTGACCACGCCGTCGGCCATGACGTCGGTGCGGGCGAACGCGCCGCAGAAATTGACCACCAGGCTGCGCACGTTGGGATTGGCGAGCACCAATTCGAGCGCCGGTTTGGCCTGGGTATAGGCGTCGCCGCCGATTTCGAGAAAGTTGGCCGGCCGGCCGCCGAAGAAACTGACCGCATCCATGGTCGTCATCGTCAGCCCGGCGCCGTTGGCGAGAATGCCGATATTGCCGTCCAATTCGATGAACCGAAGCCCAGCGGCGCGACCGCGCGCCTCCAGCGCCGACAGGGGTTCGGCGATGCCCTGCTTCGCCAGTGCTTCCTGGCGGCCGAGCGCGCCGTCATCCACTGTGAGCTTGCCGTCGAGCGCGACCAGCCGGCCGTCCCTGGTCAGGGCCAGCGGGTTGATTTCCACCATCTCCGCGTCGCGGGCACGGTAAAAATCGTACAGCGCCGCCAACAGCCCGGCGACGGCGGCGCCCGCGTTGCCGAGATCGAGTCCGGCGATCATCGCGATTGCATCCTGTTTTGAAAATCCGGCACGGATATTGACTGCGCGACGACGGACGGCGTTGGGATCGCGGGCGGCGGCTTCCTCGATGTCTATGCCACCTAAGGTCGAGAACAGCACCAGCGGTCCCTTGCTGGCGGGATCGTTGAGCACGGCGGCGTAGAATTCGCGGGCGATGTCGACGCGTTTTTCGACCAAAAGGCGTTCGACGGTATGGGGCCCAAGCTTCATGCCGAGAATGCGGGCGGCTTCCCTTCCCGCCTGCTCGGGGGTGTCGGCCAACGCGATGGCGCCGGCCTTGCCACGCTTGCCGGCAGGAACCTGGGCCTTGACCGCGACGGGGCCCAGCGCGCGGGCGGCCTCGGCCGCTTCCGCGGGTGTCGTAACCAGCCGTCCATCGGGAACAGGGATGCCGGCGGCGGCGAAAGCACCCTTGGCGACGTGTTCTTCGAAATTCATGATCTTTGTTCCGAGGGATCGTTCAACGGCCGTGCCTGGCGAAATAGGGCCCGAACAGGTCTTCTTCCGAGGGCTTGTCTTCGGCGATCACGGTCGAGAGATGGGTGATGTTGATGAAATGGCGGTAATTGAGATTCTCGCTGATGCTGTTGCCGGCCCAGGTGCCGCATCCCATGCTCAAGGTGAAATTGAGGCCGTTGTTGAAGCTGCCGCCGTTGCCGAAGGTGTGCGCCTGATTGACCAGCACGCGCACGACGTCCAGTTCCGCGGCCAGCCGGCAGGGATGATCGGGATTTTGAGTGTGGATACCGCATGAATGCCCGGCGCCCTGATGGTTGAGGATAGCGCGCACCAGCCGAACGGCGTGGTCGAAGTCCTTGGCCCGGTAGACCGCAAGCGCCAGCGAAAGTTTTTCCCCCGAGAACGGATATTCCGGCCCGATCCCGGTTTCCTCGACCATGAAGAATTTGGCGCCGCGTGCCTCTGCCGGAAGCCCGGCCTGCTCGGCGAACACGTCGGCAGGCTTGGCGATCAGGTGCCGATTGAGCGCCCCGTTGACCCAGAGCTTGGTCTGGATCGCGGTCTTCTCCGCGGGACTGGCCATGTAGCCGCCCGCCGCGCGCAGGGCGGCGATTGCCTTGCCATAAACATCATCGAGAACGATGAGTGAATTTTCCGACGAGCAGGAGGTGGCGTTGTCGAAAATCTTGGAGGCGCAGATCTTGGCCGCCGCGTCGGCCAGATCGGCCGTCGAATCGACGATGACCGGCACGTTGCCCGCACCGACGCCGATGGCCGGCTTACCCGAGCGATAGGCGCGGCGCACGTTGTCCTGCGAGCCGGTGACCACGATCAAGTCACACGCGTCCATCAGCGCCTGAGTCAGGGTCTTGGAGATGGGCGACGGCAGCACCTGGACAAGATCGGCGGGGTGGCCGGCGCGGGTTAGCTCAAAACGCATCATCTCCACCACCCGCGCGGTGGTCGATTGGCCGGCGGGCGACGGCGCGATGATGATGACGTTGCGACCCTTGACGGCCATCATCGCCTTGTTGGCGGGCGTGGCCGCTGGATTGGTGGACGGGCAGATAGCGCCCACCACGCCAACCGGCTTGGCGTATTTGACGATGCCTTTCTTCGCGTCTTCCTCGATAATGCCGACGGTGCGCGCCCGCAGAAGATCGCGCAGGGCGCCGAAGGTCTTGCGCTGGTTCTTGATGATCTTGTCGGGCACGTTGCCGAGCCCGGTATCCCGCACCGCCATTTCCGCCAGATCGCGGGCGCGGACCGGCTCGTAGATGGCCCAGGCCAGCGCGCGCACGGCATCATCCACGGTTTCCTGGCTGGCCCCGGCAAAGGCGGCCATGGCGGCGCGGCCGCGGCGGACCAATTCGGCGACGGCGGCCTGATCCTTGGCCGTGTCTATGTCCTTGGCGGGGGGTGAAACGTGGCTCATGGGCGCCTGCCTTTTCCGAACTACGGCCGCCTCGGAAAAGGCCGGCCGACGGCCAACCTACACTTCATAAAAACGTTATAAAAACGAATAAGATTGTTCCTTAAGTTCAAATATTTTGATGTAATAGTCCCCCGGAGACGCGGAGACGACCATGAGCATTCGCAGCCTACGCACACTGATCGCGGTCGCCGACCACGGCAGCTTCGTCGCCGCCGCCCGCGCCGTCGGCCTGACTCAATCGGCAGTCAGCATGCAATTACGCGGACTGGAAGACGAGCTGCGCGCCGAACTGTTCGACCGCGCGCGCCGCCCTCCCACGCTCAACGACCGCGGCCAGGCGCTGGTGCGCCGCGCCCGCGACATCGTTCTGCTTTACGAGCGCCTGGGCGAGCCGGTCGAGGACGACGGCATGGCCGGTCTGCTCGATTTGGGCGCGGTGCCCACGACCCTTTCAGGCGTGGTGCCCCGCGCGCTCGCCGGATTGCAGCAGGTCCACCCGCGCATCGCCGTCAATATGGTCAACGGCATGTCCGGCGAACTGGTCGATCGGGTCAAGCGCGGGGAACTAGACGCCGCCATCGTCAGCGAGTCGGATCGCTTGCCGTCGGGGCTCGCCTGGCATCCGGTGGCGACGGAGTGGATCGTTGTCGCGGCGCCGCCGCAAAGCGTCGAGAAAACCGATCGGGACCTACTGGCAGCCTGGCCCTACATCCGCTTTAATCGCCGCGCCTGGGTCGCCAATCCGATTCAACAGAGCCTGCGCCGACGCAAGATCCGGCCGCGCCAAGCGATGGAACTCGATTCCCTGGAATCGATCCTGCTCATGGTCTACTACGGCCTCGGCGTTTCGGTGATTCCACAGCGTTGCGTCGAGGGGCCGCACCCGCTCCCCATCCGTTATATCCCGTTCGGCGATCCACCACTCGCCCGCCGCATCGGCTTGCTCGAACGCGCCGGAAATCCCAAGGCGAAACTGACCGCCGCCCTCCATGTCGCCTTCAAGAACCTAGCGATCAAGGATGGGGTGCCCGCGAAAGCGCCGGCCTAACCTAATGTTTGCGCTAATCGCACCGCCGTCGCGCGCAACGCATTGACGTGCTCCATGGCATGGGCAAAACGGCGCCGTCCTAGACGCAATCGCCGAAACCACGTAATACTCCTTCCGGCTGTTACGGAACTCTAAGTTCCATTTTGTAAGAATATGAATTTTAATTCCGCGGAGCGCC
>CAYIQU010000002.1:0-18369 GCA_964365645.1 uncultured Hyphomicrobiales bacterium
TTCGGCCCCGTGACTCGCGAGCTCAGGGCGAAGAAGTACATGAAGATCATCTCGCTGGCACCGGAAGTTCTGTGAGGGCGGAGAAGCGATTCATGTCCACAAAGCTGAAAATCAAGAAGGGCGACAGGGTCGTCGTCATCACCGGCCGCGACAAGGGCAAGGTCGGCGAAGTCCTGAAGGTTCTGCCTAAGGATATGCGCGTCGTCGTCCAGGGCGTTCACCGCGTCAAGCGGCATACCAAGCCGACGCAGGCCAACCCCCAGGGCGGCATCGTCGAGAAGGAAGGCACTATTCACATCTCCAACGTCGCCCACGTCGACCCTAAAAGCGGCAAGCCGACGCGCGTCGGCTTCAAGACGCTCAAGGACGGCAGCAAGGTGCGCTTCGCCAAAGAATCCGGCGAAGTAATCGGTAAGTAAGGAGCAAGCGCCATGGCTGCACGGTTGCAAGAACATTTCGAAACGGTGATTAGTCCCGCTCTCGTCAAGGAATTCGGCTACAAGAGCGTGATGCAAGTGCCGAAGCTGATGAAGATCACCATCAACATGGGCGTCGGCGAAGCGTCTCAGGATCGCAAGAAAATCGAGAGCGCGCTGAAGGAACTGACGGCTATTTCCGGCCAGAAACCGGTGATTACGCGCGCGCGCAAGGCGATCGCCACGTTCAAGCTGCGCAAGGGCGTTCCGGTCGGCTGCATGGTGACCCTGCGTCGCGAACGCATGTACGAGTTCCTGGACCGGTTCGTCAACATCGCCCTGCCGCGGGTGAAGGACTTCCGCGGCCTTTCAGCCAAGAGCTTCGACGGCCGCGGCAACTACACCATCGGCCTCAAGGAACAGATGGTGTTCCCCGAAATCGATTACGACCAGATGGAAAAGATTCGGGGCATGGATATCGTGATTTGCACCTCCGCCAAGTCGGACGCGGAGGCTAAGGCCCTGCTTAAGGGCTTCGACATGCCGTTCGCGTCCTAATGGGCCGGCGGTTGAATCGGGAGTTATGAGGAATGGCTAAGAAAAGCGCGATCGAACGGAACGAGAAACGGCGCCGGCTGGCGAAGAAATTCGACGTCCGTCGGAAGAAGTTGAAGGCCATGGCGAAGGACGACAAGCTTTCGCAGGAAGAGCGGTACAACGCCCGGGTGAAGCTGGCGCAGTTGCCCCGCAATTCCTCGCCTTCGCGATTCCGTTTGCGGTGCGAATTGACCGGCCGTCCGCGCGGCAATTATCGCAAATTCAAGCTCTGCCGCATGGCTATCCGGGAATTGGGCTCATCGGGCCAGATTCCAGGCTTAGTCAAGTCGAGCTGGTAAGGAGATCTAAATCATGGCGATGAGTGATCCCATCGGCGACATGCTCACGCGGATACGCAACGGTCAGCACGCTCGCTTGAGCGAGGTGTTGGTGCCGGCGTCGCGGTTCCGTCTGGGCGTGCTTGAGGTTCTCAAGCGCGAAGGATTTATTCGCGATTACGGGATGGCGGAAGTCCGCCCCGGCATCAGCGAAATCCGCATCGAGCTGAAGTACCACGAGGGCGATCCGGTGATCCGCGAGATTTCACGCGTGTCGCGTCCCGGCCGCCGCGTCTATTCGAAAATCAAGGACCTGACCAAGGTCTATAACGGCCTCGGCATCTCGATTCTGTCCACGCCGCGCGGCGTGATGTCGGATGCTGAAGCTCGTGCCGCCAATGTCGGCGGTGAAGTCCTCTGCCGCGTCTTCTAAGGCGCGGGACCGAGGATCGGATCGCAGCAACCAGATAAGGTTCAAGAAAATGTCCCGCGTCGGAAAATATCCCGTCAAAGTTCCCGCCGGCGTCACCGTCGAAGTGACCGGCAAGCGGGTGGTGGCCAAAGGCAAGCTCGGCGAGCTCGTCGCCGAGTTGACCAAGGACGTCATCGTGACTCGCGAGGGCGAGACCCTGGTGGTCAAGCCCGCGGCCGAAACCCATCAGGCTCGCCGGATGTGGGGAACCGTTCGCGCCAATCTGCGCAACATGATGGAGGGCGTTTCCACCGGCTACAGCGAATTGCTCGACATCAACGGCGTCGGTTTCCGCGCCGCGGTTCAGGGCAAGGATTTGGTCCTGCAGCTTGGCTATAGCCACGAGATTCGCTATCCGATCCCGACCGGCATCAAGGTCGTTTGCCCGGAACAGACCCAGATCGCCATTACCGGCTCCGATAAGCGCCAGGTCGGCCAGGTCGCGGCTAACATTCGCGGGTTCCGTCCGCCGGAGCCCTACAAGGGCAAGGGCATCAAGTACAAGACCGAGCAAATTCTCCGCAAGGAAGGCAAGAAGAAGTAAGCCATGGCCAACGCAAGGGAACTTTATATCCGCCGGCGCGCTCGCATTCGCCGGCACGTCGCCCAAGGGGTCGGCGGTCGTCCACGCCTGTCGGTGTTCCGTTCGGGCCGGCACATTTACGCCCAGGTCATCGATGACCGGAAAGGCGTAACCGTCGCCGCCGCTTCGACCCTGGAGAAGGACGCGCGCGGTCGCCTCAAGACCGGCGCGGACGTCGCCGCGGCGGGCGAGGTCGGCAAACTGATCGCCGAGCGAGCGCTGAAGGCCGGCATCAAAGCGGTCGTCTTCGATCGCGGCGGGTATCGCTTCCACGGTCGGGTCAAGGCGTTAGCGGACGCGGCCAGGGCCGGCGGCTTGGCGTTTTAATTCGTCGTTCTAATTCATCCTAGGAGTCGCAAACGATGTCGGATATTCAGCTGACGGGAACGGACGAAGCCGGCGAGGCGCGCAAGCCCGCTCGCGGACGCGGCGGTCGGAGCGGCCGTGGCGGCGGCGCCGGTGGTCCCGGCGGCGGACGCGGCGGTCGTGGGCGCGAGGGACGGGAAGGACGCGACGGACGCGACTCCCGGGGCGAGCGCGAAGACCAGGAATTCGTCGATCGCCTCGTCAGCATCAACCGCGTCGCCAAGGTGGTGAAGGGCGGACGTCGGTTCGCTTTTGCGGCCTTGGTGGTGGTCGGCGACGGCAAGGGCCGCGTCGGCTACGGCACCGGCAAGGCGCGCGAAGTGCCCGAAGCGATCCGCAAGGCTACCGATCAGGCGAAGCGCGCCATGATCCGGGTGCCCCTGCGCGAAGGGCGCACCCTTCATCACGACCTTATCGGCAATTTCGGCGCCGGGCGCGTCGTTCTTCGCGCGGCGGTGGCCGGCACCGGCATCATCGCCGGCGGCCCGATGCGCGCGGTGTTCGAAACCATGGGCATTCACGACATCGTCGCCAAGTCGGTCGGCAGCGCGAACCCCCACAACATGGTGAAGGCGACCTTTCAGGCGCTGAGCGGCGCCATGTCGCCGCGCCAGATCGCGTCCCGGCGCGGCAAGAAGGTCGGCGATTTGACCTCCCGGCGCGGCGACGTCGGTCCGGGCGACAAGGATTGATCCGCGGTCCGTGGACGGCGGGTACTGAAGATCAGGAAGGATTAGGCGATGTCGGATAAAGCGAAGGGCCGCCTGCGCGTGACGCAGGTGCGGAGTGCCGGAAAGAGGACAAAGGATCAACAGGCGACGTTGGTCGGCCTTGGACTGAGGCGCTTGAATCGCAGCCGCGACCTTGAGGACACTCCCTCGGTGCGCGGCATGGTCAACAAGATCAAGCACCTGCTCAAGGTGGAAACGCTGGGTTGAACGACCCGGTCGGCAAAGGACAGACGGCAATGAAACTGAACGAACTTCATGACAATCCGGGCGCGGTTCGGCTGCGCAAGCGCATCGGCCGCGGTATCGGTTCGGGCAAAGGCAAGACCGGCGGCCGCGGCGGCAAGGGCCAGACCGCCCGCAGCGGCGTCTCCGTTCTTTCGTTCGAAGGCGGCCAGATGCCGCTCTATCGCCGCCTGCCCAAGCGCGGCTTCAACAATCCCTTCCGGGACCGGCTTGTCGAGGTGAACCTCGGCATGGTGCAGAAGGCGATCGACGCCGGCCGGCTCAAGACCGATGCCGTGGTCGACGGCAAGGCGATGATCGCGGCGGGCCTGATCCGGCGCGAACGCGACGGAATCAAGCTGCTGGGCAAGGGCGAGATCAAGGCGAAGGTTCGTTTCGCCGTTCGCGCCGCGTCCAAGAGCGCGGTCGCGGCCGTGACCAAGGCCGGCGGCGAAATCGCGCTGCCCGCGCCCAAGCCCGAAATTCCGACCCGCGGACGGGCGCTCAAGCGCCGGCAGGCCGCCGAGGCGGAGGCCGTCAAGGCCGCGGCCAAGGCCCTGGAGAAGGCCGAAGCCAAGCCCGAGGCGAAATCCGAAGCGAAGCCGAAAGCCAAACCCAAAGCTAAACGCGACGACAAGGCTTAACGGGAGCATCGGGAACGGACGATGGCTTCCGCCGCGGAACAATTAGCCGCCAATCTGAACTTCGGAGCGTTCGCCAAGGCGACCGATCTGAAGAAACGGATTTGGTTTACCCTCGGGGCGCTGATCGTCTACCGCCTGGGCACCTATATTCCGTTGCCGGGAATCGATCCGGTGGTTCTGCAGGATATTTTCCGCCAGAACGCGGGCGGCATTCTGGGCATGTTCGACATGTTTACCGGCGGTGCGCTGGGACGCATGACGATCCTGGCTCTCAACATCATGCCTTACATCTCCGCCTCGATCGTCATGCAGTTGATGACGACGGCTTCGAAACAGCTCGAAGCGATGAAGAAGGAAGGCGAGCGCGGGCGCAAGAAGATCACCCAGTACACGCGTTACCTGACGGTGATCATCACCGCGCTTCAGGCCTACGGCATCGCCGTCGGCCTCGAGGGCATGCGGTCGAGCGCCGGGCTGGCGGTGCATGAGCCGGGGCTTTTCTTCCGCTTTACCACGGTCGTGACCCTGGTCGGCGGGACCATGTTCCTGATGTGGCTCGGCGAGCAAATCACCGCGCGCGGCATCGGCAACGGCATTTCGCTGATCATATTCGGCGGCATCGTCGCCAACCTGCCCCAGGCCTTGGCGGGGACTCTCGAGCTCGGCCGAACCGGCGCGTTGTCGACGGCGCTGATCATCGGATTGTTGACCATGTCGGTCGCGGTGATCTTCTTCATCGTGTTCGTCGAGCGGGCGCAGCGTCGAATCATCGTGCAGTATCCCAAGCGGCAGATGGGGAACAAGCAATACGGCGGCGAAAGCTCGCATTTGCCGCTCAAGATCAACACGTCCGGCGTCATCCCGCCGATTTTCGCCAGTTCGATCCTGCTCATGCCGGTCACGGTCATCAGCATGCAGGCCGGCAGCGGGCCGGAATGGTTGACCGCGGTCGCGGCCTATCTCGGCCACGGCCAGCCGCTTTACCTGATCATCTACGCGAGCCTGATCGTCTTTTTCGCCTTCTTCTACACGGCGGTGGTTTTCAATCCGGTGGACACGGCCGAGAACCTGAAGAAATACGGCGGATTCGTTCCCGGCATTCGTCCGGGGGTTCACACGGCGGAATATCTCGATCGTATCTTGACCCGACTTACCGTTCTCGGCGCGGGGTATCTCGTCTTGGTCTCACTGTTGCCCGAGTTGCTGATCTCCCGGTTCTCGGTGCCGTTCTATTTCGGCGGCACCAGCCTTCTGATCGTGGTCACGGTCACGCTCGATACGGTGGCACAGGTTCAATCACACCTGCTCGCCCACCAGTACGAGGGACTCATCAAGAAATCCAAATTGCGGGGGAAGAAATAAGCCATGTTGAATCTCATTCTGCTCGGCCCGCCCGGCGCGGGTAAGGGGACCCAAGCCAAGATCGTTCAGGACACGTACAAGATCGTCCAGTTGTCCACGGGCGACATGCTGCGCGCCGAGGTTTCGGCCGGTTCCGACTTAGGCAAGAAGGCAAAGCAGATCATGGAATCCGGGGCTCTTGTTCCCGACGACCTGATCGTGAAGATGATCGAGAGCCGGATCGCCAAGCCCGACTGCAAGAACGGGTTCATTCTGGATGGATTTCCCCGCACCATCCCCCAGGCCGAGGCGCTGGGCGCGATGCTCACGGCTGCCGGGCTGAAGATCGACCACGTAATCGAAATGCGGGTTGACGACGAGGCCATGATCCAACGCATTACCGGGCGCTACACCTGCGCCAAGTGCGGGGCCGGCTATCACGACACGCTGCAGAAGCCCAAGGTTGAGGGCGTCTGCGATAAGTGCGGCGGAAAGGAATTTACCCGCCGTGCCGACGACAACGCCGATACCGTCCGGGCCCGGCTTAAGGCCTACCACGCTCAAACCGCCCCCATCGCCCAGTACTACGGGAAAAAGGGCAGTTTGAAGGGGGTGGACGGTATGGCGGCTATTCCCGAGGTGACCCGCCAAATCGCGGCGATCTTGGGCTGAGGGGAAGGGACTCCGCTGGGGCAGGACGTGTTGACTTACAAGAGGTTGTGCGTATAATCGCGCCTCCCCACTCCCCGGCGGGCGAGATTGTCATTTAATATCAAGCACTAAGGAGAACATACCTTGGCGCGAATCGCAGGCGTGAACATTCCGACCGCGAAGAGGGTCGAAATCGCGCTCACTTACATCTTCGGAATCGGTCCGGCGCAGTCGAAAAAGATCTGTACCGAGGTCGGCATCCCCCCGCATCGGCGGGTCAACCAACTCACGGAAGAGGAAATCCTCCGCATCCGTGAAACCATCGATCGCGACTACAAGGTCGAGGGTGACCTGCGCCGTGAGGTGGCCGTCAACATCAAGCGGCTGATGGACCTCGGCTGTTACCGCGGTCTGCGTCACCGCCGCGGTCTGCCGGTGCGCGGCCAGCGCACCCACACCAACGCCCGCACCCGCAAGGGGCCGGTGAAGGCCGCCGTCGCCGGCAAGAAGAAGGTCACGAAGTAATCCGCCGCGTGCGCGGATCGCTTCGAATCGAATCACTTAGGAACGTCGCAAGGAACGCTTATGGGCAAGCCCGCAACGCCGACAGCACCGCGTCCCCGCCGCAAGGAACGCAAAAACATCGTTTCCGGCGTGGCGCACGTGAACGCCAGCTTCAATAACACCATGATCAACATCACGGACGCCCAGGGCAATTCGATCGCCTGGGCCTCTTCGGGCAGTCAGGGGTTCAAGGGCTCGCGCAAATCGACCCCTTATGCCGCTCAGGTCGCCGGCGAAGCCGCCGGACGCAAGGCCATCGAACATGGGATGAAAACCCTCGAGGTCGAAGTCAAAGGTCCGGGCTCGGGCCGCGAATCCGCGCTGCGTGCGCTGCAGGCGGTGGGCTTCACTATTACGGCCATTCGCGACGTGACGCCGATCCCGCATAACGGCTGCCGGCCGCGCAAGCGTCGTCGGGTGTAAGTCGCGCAACCGCGTCCGTCGGGCGGCGCTCGCCGTTCCGGTCGGACACACTCCGTATCATCGGGCATCCTTGGGGTGCCCGCCCAATAGCTGAATATGAGGTCCGATCCGTGATCCAGAAAAATTGGGAGAAGCTGATTAAGCCCTCCAAGCTCGAGATTCATCCGAGCGGAGATCCGAAGCGTCGCGCGACCATCGTCGCCGAGCCGCTCGAACGCGGGTTCGGCTTGACGTTGGGCAACGCGATTCGGCGCATCCTGCTGTCGTCGCTTCAAGGCGCGGCGGTCACCTCGATCCAAATCGAGGGAGTGTTGCACGAATTCTCGACTGTCGCCGGGGTGCGGGAGGACGTGACCGATATCGTCCTCAACATCAAGACGCTGGCGCTGCGCATGCACGGCGACGGGCCGAAGCGCATGATCTTGCACGCCGAGGGTCCTTGCGAAGTCACCGCCGGCATGATTACCACCGGCGCGGACATCGAGGTACTGAATCCCGATCTGGTTCTGTGCACCCTCGACAAAAAGGCGACTCTCAACATGGAACTGATGGTGGAAACGGGCAAAGGCTACGTTCCCGCCTCGCAGAGCCGCGTCGAAGACTCGCCGATCGGGCGTATCCAGGTGGATGAGGTATTTTCGCCGGTTCGCAAGGTCGCCTACAAGGTCGATGCCACCCGTCACGGTCAGTACACCGATTATGACAAACTGACTTTCGACGTGACGACCAACGGAACCGTCACGCCCGAAGACGCGGTCGCGCTTGCCGCCCGAATCCTCACCGATCAGCTTCAGCTTTTCATCAACTTCGACGAGCCGAAGATCGCCCTGGCCGAGGAAGCGCACGAGGAACTGCCGTTCAGCCGCAGCCTGCTGCGCAAGGTGGAGGAACTGGAGCTTTCCGTCCGGTCCGCCAACTGTCTCAAGAACGACAACATCATCTACATCGGCGATCTCGTCCAAAAGACCGAAGCCGAGATGTTGCGGACGCCCAACTTCGGCCGCAAGTCGTTGAACGAGATCAAGGAGGTGCTCACCAATATGGGCCTGCACCTCGGCATGCAAATCCCCAATTGGCCGCCCGAGAACATCGAGGAATTGGCCAAGAAACTGGAAGAGCCTTACTGACGACCGGCGCTTAAACCGACCCGTCGAGGAGAAAGAACCATGCGTCACGCCAATCGCGGCCGCAAACTGAACATGAAATCGCAGCATCGCCATTCGATGCTGCGCAACATGACGACCTCGCTCCTGATCCATGAGCAGATTTCGACGACGCTGCCCAAGGCGAAGGAACTGAAGCGTTTCGTCGACCGCGTCATTACGCTCGGCAAGCGCGGCGGCCTGCACGCCCGCCGTCAGGCGGCGGCGTTGCTGAAGGACGACGGCGCGCTGAAGAAGCTGTTCGGCCCGCTCGCCGATCGCTACAAGGCTCGCGCCGGCGGCTATACCCGCGTGCTCAAGGCCGGTTTCCGCTACGGCGACAAGGCGGCCATGGCCGTGGTCGAGCTGGTCGACCGCGATCCCGCCGCCAAGGGCGCCGCCGACAAGGCCCGCGTCGTGAAAGCCGCCGCGGAAGCGGCGAAGTCCGAATCGGTCGCGGCCTGATCGTCGCCGCCAAACGCTGACGAAACAGGGCAGTCCGCCGTCGAGGCGGGCTGCCTTTTCGCTTTTGGAATGCTAGGATTCCCATACCGCGCTTGGCGACGGACCCTCCATGCTGAAATCGTTTTTAAGGATTTCAAGGACTCTTTTGGCCGCGACGCTTCTGGTCGTTCTTGGCGCCGGGGCGGTCTTGGCGCAAGCACCGACTCCGCCCGAGGACTCGCGCCTTCCCGAATCCCGCTCGAGTCCGCAGATGTCGTTCGCGCCGTTGGCGCGCAAGACGACACCCGCGGTCGTCAACATCTATACCAGCAAGGCGGTTCGCGCCCGGCGCGGACCGACCCTGTTCGACGATCCTTTCTTTCGTCGCTTTTTCGGCGAGATGATCCCGCCCGGTTCGAACGGCCCGCGCGACCGCGCTCAGAACTCGCTGGGTTCGGGGGTGATCGTGCGCCCCGAAGGCTTGATCGTCACCAATGCCCACGTCATCGAAGGCGCGGACCAGATCACCGTCGTGTTGGCCGATCGCCGCCAATTCCCGGCCCAGGTCATCGGCAGCGACGAGCGCACCGATCTTGCCGTTCTGCGCATCGCCAACGTCGACGGGCCATTGCCGCATCTCGAGCTGGGGGATTCGGATGCTCTTGAAGTCGGCGACCTGGTCCTGGCCATCGGCAATCCCTTCGGGGTCGGCCAGACGGTGACCAGCGGCATCGTTTCGGCGCTGGCGCGCACCAATGTCGGCGTGTCCGACATCAATTCGTTCATCCAAACGGACGCCGCCATCAACCCGGGCAATTCCGGCGGCGCCTTGGTGAACCTGGACGGTCGCTTGATCGGCATTAACACGGCGATCTTTTCGCGATCCGGAGGGTCGCATGGCATCGGTTTCGCCATTCCATCGACCATGGTTCGCGCCGTGATCTCAGGGCTAGCCAAGGGAGACGGTCGCCTGATGCGGCCTTGGCTCGGCGCGTTCTTCCGCGCGGTGACGGCCGACGATGCTTCCGCCTTGGGGCTCGCCCGGCCGGCCGGCGCCTTGATCGAGTCCGTGTACGCGAAAGGCCCCGCGGCGCGGGCCGGGCTGCGTCCGGGGGACGTGGTCATGGCCCTCAACAAACACGAAATCGACGACGATCGCGCGTTGCGGTATCGCATTGCGACGATCCCCGTCGACGAAGCGGCGACCATCAAGTATTGGCGCAAGGGGGCGATCAAAGAGGAGAAAGTCGTCCTCGATGCGCCGCCCGAGGATCCGCCCCGGGACTTGACCCGGATCGGCGGATCGACCCCGCTGACGGGAGCGGTGGTCGCCAACATGTCCCCATTGCTGGCCGAGGAGCTTGGCCTCGACCACTTTCTGCCCGGTGTTTACGTCATGCAGGTCGCCGGCGGCAGCCCGGCCGCGCGGTTCGGCTTTCGCCCCGCCGACGCGATCCGCGAGGTCAACGGCCGGTCCATCGGTGCGGGGAGCGACCTTGTCGCCGCGCTGAAGGGGGCGGCGGATCGTTGGGCCATGACCATCGAGCGGGGCGGCCAGAAAATGTCGCTGGTCGTCGGGCGATGAGCGAGGGGCCATGACCACGTTGTTCGAAGCCAATGCTCCGCGTCCGCTGGCCGACCGCTTGCGGCCGCGCATCCTGGGCGAGGTCGTCGGGCAGGATCACCTGCTGGGACCCGAGGGGCCGATCGGCCGAATGGCGCGCTCGGGCAAGCTGGGATCGATCATCCTGTGGGGGCCGCCCGGAACCGGCAAGACGACCATCGCCCGCTTGCTGGCCGAACATACGCAACTCCATTTCGAGCCTCTCTCGGCGGTGTTTTCGGGCGTCGCCGACCTGCGCAAGATTTTCGAGGCGGCGCGCCGCCGCCGCGAGGCGGGGCAGGGGACGTTGCTGTTCATCGATGAAATTCATCGCTTCAATCGCGCCCAGCAGGACGGATTTCTTCCCTACGTCGAGGACGGAACCGTGACCCTGGTCGGCGCGACCACGGAAAATCCATCCTTCGAGTTGAACGCGGCGCTTCTTTCGCGCTGCCAGGTGCTGGTGTTGAAACGCCTGGATGACGCCGCGCTGGGGGCGCTTCTTGGCCGGGCGGAAAAGGTGCTCGGCGGCGCGTTGCCCTTGACCGACGACGGCCGGGCGGCGCTGGCCGCCATGGCCGACGGCGATGGACGTTATCTTCTCAACATGGCCGAGGCGATCGCCGAGTCCCCGCCCAAGGCGCCGCTCGATTCGGCCGGGCTCGCCGCGTTCGTGCAGCGGCGCCGGCCGTTGTACGACAAGAGCCAGGAGGGGCACTACAATCTCATCAGCGCCCTGCACAAAAGCCTGCGCGGGTCCGATACCGACGCGGCGCTGTACTGGCTGGCGCGGATGCTGGCCGGCGGCGAAGATCCGGGCTACGTCGCCCGGCGGCTGCTTCGCTTCGCCGTCGAGGACATTGGGCTTGCCGATCCGGACGCCATCCACCAGGCGCTTGCCGCCTGGGATGCCTTCGAGCGGCTCGGCAGCCCGGAAGGGGACCTGGCGCTCGTCCAATGCGTCATCTATCTCGGCACCGCGCCGAAATCCAATGCCGCCTACACGGCGGAAAAGGCGGCGGCGCGGGCGGCGGAAGAGACCGGCTCCTTGATGCCGCCCATGCACATCCTCAACGCGCCGACCCGCATGATGCGCGATCTCGGTTACGGCAAAGGGTATGAATACGACCACGATGCGCCCGAGGCCTTCTCCGGGCAGAATTACTTCCCGGACGGCATGGCGCGGCAACGGTTCTACCGCCCGACCGAACGCGGGTTCGAGCGCGAGATTGCCAAGCGCCTGGAGTACTGGGATAAATTACGCTCCCGCCGGGATTCGGGCGGCGATTGAGGACGAGGGAACCCATGCCGATGAAGATGATCGCATCCATAGCCGTCGGCGGCGCGGCCGGGGCTGTTGCCCGTTACGCGGTTATGGGCGTCGTCGGCAAGTGGCTTGGTACCGGTTTTCCTTACGCGACCTTGGCGGTGAACGTCGCCGGTTGTTTCGTCATGGGCGCGCTGGTTGAAATCTTCGCTCTCGTGTGGTCCGCCAGTCCGGAAATTCGGGCCTTGCTGACGGTTGGGTTCCTCGGCGGGTTCACCACATTCTCGGCATTTTCCCTCGATATTTATCTGTTGTTTGAACATGGCCGACCGGGGGTTGCGGCGCTTTACGTCGCGGCGTCGGTCCTTCTGAGCGTGTTCGCCTTTTTCGGCGGCCTCTACTTGTTCCGCCATATCCTGCCATGAACACCCCGGCCGGAGGCGTAACGACCGTGACCGTGTCGGCGGACGAGGAAGGGCTCCGGCTCGATCGTTGGTTCCGCCGCCGCTATCCCGATTTGACCCACGGTCGATTGGAAAAGCTTCTGCGGACCGGACAGGTTCGCGTCGACGGCCGGCGGGCCAAATCGAATCTCCGCCTGGTCGCCGGCCAAACGGTGCGGGTGCCGCCGTTGGGCGCCGCGCGCCCGGCGCGGGAGGACGACACGCCCAATCCCCCGGTAAACGCCAGGGATGCCAAGGAACTGGTCGCGCGGATCCTCTACAAGGACGACGACGTGATCGCCTTGGACAAACCCGCCGGGCTGGCGGTGCAGGGCGGCACCGGGACCACGCGCCATCTCGACGGAATGCTGGACGCGCTTCGCTTCGGGGCCGAGCGTCCCCGCCTGGTTCATCGTCTGGATAAGGACACCAGCGGCGTTCTTTTGTTGGCGCGAACCGCCAAGGCCGCCGCCCGTCTTGCCGCCTCTTTTCGCGGCCGGGCCGCGCGCAAGGTCTATTGGGCGATTACGGCGGGAATCCCGGAACAGTACGAAGGCCGTATCGATCTGCCGTTGGCCAAGGTGGCGGGCGAGAAGGGCGAGCGTGTCGCCGCCGACGAAGAGGAAGGCCAACGCGCCGTTACCCGCTATCGGTTAGTCGAAAAGGCGGGGCGTCGCGCCGCCTGGCTGGTGATGGAGCCGGAAACGGGGCGCACCCATCAACTGCGCGTCCATGCCGCGGCATTGGGAACGCCCATTGTCGGCGACGGCAAGTACGGCGGTCCGGAAGCGTTCCTCAAAGGCGGCAATATTTCGGCCAAGCTGCATCTGCACGCGCGCGCCATTCGGATCGCTCATCCCCGCGAGGGCCTGATCGAGGTCGCCGCGCCGCTGCCGCCGCACATGGCCGAAACGTGGCGGTTTCTCGGCTTCGATCCGGCCGAGGAAAGCCATCCTTTCGGCGATGGACGACTCCTATTCCCCGAGGGAGAGTGATATTCTCCCATTGAGAGCAAGGGGCTAGGCCCCAGTCGATACCGCCGCGATAGGGAATGAAGAATGCGCCTTCTTTTAGTCGAAGACCACGCAACCTTCGCCGAGCTGGTTCGCCAGAATCTCGAGCGGGAAGGGTTCGCCGTGGACGTGGTCGAAACGGCCGGGGATGGCGATGCCGCCCTGCGCGCGGTCTCCTACGACGCGATCATTCTCGACTTGGGCCTTCCCGACGCCAGCGGCCTGACCCTGTTGCGCGACCTGCGCGCCGCCGGCAAGTCGACCCCGGTATTGATCCTCACCGCGCGGGATACCGTCGACGACCGCGTCACGGGCTTGAACGCGGGCAGCGACGATTACCTCGTCAAGCCGTGCGCGATGGAGGAATTGGTGGCGCGCGTGCGCGCGCTTCTTCGCCGTCCCGGCGGGGCCTTGGGCGTGACCTTGACGGCCGGCAACATTTCCTTCGATACCACGGCGCGCGAGGTTCGAATCGACGATAAACCGATCGCGATTTCACGTCGCGAAATGGGCGTTCTCGAGCAACTCATGCGCCGTTACGGTCGCGTGGTCCCCAAGGACGTGATCGAGGACAAACTGTACGGATTCGACGAAGAGGTGACGTCCAATTCGGTCGAGGCGCATATATCCCGGTTGCGCAAGCGCCTGGAGAAGGGGGGCGCGAACGTTTCCATCCATACCCTTCGCGGCGTCGGATATCTCCTTTCCGATGAGCGGATCGGGCGATGAATCGCGGCGGCGATAAAATCGAACGCCGCAAGAATCGGATGCCGCGCGCCGGAAGGACGGTGTGGCGCACCAAGGGAAAAGGGAACAAGTCCGCCGCCGCCCGCGTGGCCGAGTTGATTCATCGACTCGACGATATTACCCGGCTCGTCTCGGATTGGGTTTGGGAAACGGATCGCGATTTCAAGATCGTTTATGTTTCCGATCGCGTTTTTCAGGTTCTCGGCATCCTTCCCGTCCAGTTCCATGGCCGGCATCTGACCGAAATCGGAACGTTTCTCGCCCGTCATGACGGGCGGCCGATGATTCTCGACGACCGGCCGTTTCGCGACGTGCCGTTCCAGATGTTCGGCGTTGACGGCCGCCGGCACCTGTTCCTTCTCAGCGGCCTGCCGGTTTTCGACGACGAAACCGGGCGCTTCGTCGCCGTGCGCGGGACCGCCCGCGACATTACCGACCAGAACGACGCCGAGGAAAGTTCCCGCCGGCTGGCGCTGGCCATCGACGCGCTCAACGATCACGTGGTTCTGCACGACGCGCAAGATCGACTGGTTTATTGCAGCGCCGCCTATCGCCGCATCAACGAGGCCGTTTCGGAAACAATCGTTCCGGGAACGCCCTTCGAGACCCACTTGAACGCCCTGGTGGCGAAGGGGTTGGTGCCGGAAGCGGTCGGTCGGGGAAAAGAATGGGTTCGCTATCGTCTCGATCATCATCGCAATCCGCGCGGTCCGATCGAGGTGTCCCGCCAAGATGGACTCTGGTTTCTCATGTCGGAGCAAAAAACAGGCGACGGCGGCATTATCACGGCCGCCACC
Source organism: uncultured Hyphomicrobiales bacterium (assembly GCA_964365645.1). Lineage (GTDB taxonomy): Bacteria > Pseudomonadota > Alphaproteobacteria > Rhodospirillales > 2-12-FULL-67-15 > 2-12-FULL-67-15. Next base: position 14,745 of record CAYIQU010000002.1, read on the forward strand.
GATATCACCGAGATTAAAAGGGCGGAAGAGGCCTTGCGGGCATCGGAAAAGCGTCACCGCGATTTCGCCGCCAATGTCGCCCACGAATTGCGGACGCCGCTGGCGGTTTTGCGCTCCCGGCTCGATTCCATGGAGGATACGCCCGAACACCGGGCCATGCGCGACGAGGTGGCGGGCATGTCCCGGCTGCTCGATCAAATGCTGACGGTTGCCCGCCTCGAGAAAATACCGGTCGAATCGTTCGAGCCGATCGATTTGCGGGCGGTCGGGGTTCGGGCGGCGGCGGCCTTGGGACACTTGGCCATCGCCGAAGGCCGCTCGATCGAACTCGTCGGTCACGAAGGGGCGGTGATGGTCCGGGGCAACACCGATGCCGTGGACCAGGCGGTGCGCAACCTGATCGAGAACGCCATCAAATATTCGGCGCGCGGCACGACCATCACCATCGACGTCGATAATGCGCCGGAATCCGGTCCTTCGCTCTGCGTCATCAATCATGGGGCGACGATTCCGGCGGAGAAGCGGAACTTGATTTTCGAGCGTTTCAAGCGGGCCGATCGTCGTGCCGAAGGAAACGGCCTCGGCATCGGCCTGGCCATCGTCAAGCAAGTGGCCGAAGCCCATAACGCCAAGGTTCTGGTCAGCGACGTCACCGGAGGCGGAGCCTCGTTTCGACTCGTTTTTCCCTCTGTTTCTTCGAGCGCGGACGTCAGGAGAAAGTCAGGATGACGACCTAAGGTGTCGTTCCCCTCCGATTCGAGCCATCCATGAAAACACCGGCAACCAACCTTTTCGCGGCCTTGATTCTGACGCTGAGCGGGCTGGGGATCGCGTTCCCGCTCGCCGCCCAGGAACAGGGGCCGACCCTCAAAATCAACGTCAGCGTCAAATGCGAAGACCGCGACGCGGTGTTCGAGGTCTTGAACGAAGGTCCGCCTTGGCCGGGCATGGCCAAGATCTCGGTTTACCGCACCGATACCCGCACGCTCGTCTCAAGCCGCGAGATGCGCATGACCGCCGGCCAAAAGATGGCCTACAAGGTGAAGGGTTCGACGGAGGGCAAGGTCGAGGTCGGCCTTTGGGTCGAACCGAGATGGTACAAGCGCGCTTTCGTCTTCGATGCCGTCGCAAGCTGCGACTGAGGTCCCGGGCCTGGCGCGCAACGATTTGTTTTCCAAGGCTCTTTTCGCTCTTTACGCGCGGTTGCGCCGGCCCGCCATCCGGCTAAATATGGGGCGATGCCGGACATGCCCCCCATTCGTCTCGCCGTCTTCGACTGCGATGGAACCCTGGTCGATAGCCAGCATTCCATCGTTGCCGCCATGCACACGGCCTTCGCCGCCCACGATTTGGCGGAACCTTCGCCCGAATCCGTCCGGCGGGTCGTCGGCCTGCACCTTTTCGAGGCGATCCAGACCCTGCTGCCGACCATGGGGGAAAGCCGGCTGAACGACGTTCAGGCCAGCTACATCGCCGCCTATCGGGATCTGCGCCTTCGCGGCGAAGTACGCGACCCCCTGTATCCGGGGGCGTGGAAGGCGATCGAGGACATCGAACGGGCGGGCTGGCTGCTGGGGGTGGCCACCGGCAAGTCCCATCGCGGGCTGATGGCGACCCTGGAGCGCCACGACATGACGAGCCGCTTCGTCACGGTTCAGACGGCGGACCGGGCGGCGGGCAAGCCGCACCCGGAAATGCTGCGCAACGCCATGGCGGAAACCGGCGCGGCTCCGCCCGCGACCGTCATGATCGGCGATACGACGTTCGACATGGAAATGGCGCGCAACGCCGGCACCCGGGCGATCGGAGTCGCCTGGGGATACCACGCCGTCGAGGAACTGACGGCGGCCGGCGCCGAGCGCATCGTCTCCGGCTTCGGCGAATTGCCGGTCGTGCTGCGCGAAATGACGGCGGACGCCCCATGAAATCCATCGCCCGGATTCTCGGCGGGGTGCTGGCGGCGATCGTCGCGGCGGCGATCGTCGGCGTCGTCGTCTTGAAGTCGATGGATTTCAACGAATACCGGGGCCTGATCGCCGAACAGGTCAAGGCCGCCACCGGACGCGATTTGACCATCGCCGGCCGGCTCAAGCTCGAGATTTCCTTTTCGCCGTCGCTGGCGGTCGAGGACGTCAGGCTGGCCAACGCGCCGTGGGGATCGCGCCCGGATATGATCGTCCTGAAGCGCCTTGCCGCCGAGGTCCGGTTTCTCCCTCTTTTGCGCGGCAAGGTGGAGATCAACCGCCTGATTCTGAGCGGCCTCGACGTTGCCCTCGAAGTGGACGGGCAGGGACGAGCCAATTGGGACATGCCCGGCGCCGGGACGCCGAAAGGTCGCGCGGCGGCGGAATCGGGGGGCGTCATTCCCCAGGTCGATCGGGTGACCCTGCGCGACCTCACGCTTTCCTATCGTGACGCGCGGGACGGGGTTTTCTTTCAAGCGACGGTCCAGTCCTTTTCCCTGGAGGCAAAGGACATGGAAAGCCCGATGGCGATCGTTCTCAAGGCGTCGTTCGCGGACATGCCGGTGAACGCCTCGGGACGGATCGGCGCCTTCAAGACGATTGTCGAGGGCGGACGGCTTCCGATTCGCCTCGACGTCGACGTCGCCGGCCTCAAGGCGCGCGCCGAAGGGCATGTCGAGGACCCCCGCGCGCTGAAGGGGATCGACGTTGCAATCGGGATCAAGACCGAGCGGCTCACCTCGACGATCGCCGCCCTGGGGCCCGCGGTCCCGGCGCTGAAGGATTGGAACGCGCCGGCGGTTCCGGCGGACGCCTCCTTTCGCCTGAAAGGGCAAGGGACGACGTTCGCGGCGGACAATCTTAAAGCCCATGTCGGCCGCAGCGATCTTTCGGGTTCCGTTCACGCGACGCTTAAGGGGGGGAAGCCAGAAATATCGGGGTCTCTCGCGTCCGCGCGCCTTGATCTGAACGAAATCTTTCCGCCCGCGCCCCCCCCCGCCGCCCGGGCCAAGGACGACGGCCGCGTGTTCTCGGCCGATCCTTTGCCCGTGGATGTGTTGCGAGCCTTTAATGTCGATCTTGCCGCCAAGATCCGCACGGCGGTGCTGCCCGGCGGTGGTGTCGTCGTGCAGGATGTGAATGGCCGCGTGACGCTCAAGGAGGGACGACTCGCCATTCCCGTGACGCTCAGCGCGGGCGGCGGGTCGATCAAGGGCGATGTGTCGATCGACGGCACGCGAACCCCGGCGACGGTCGCGCTTCGCCTCGACGGCGCCGACGTGGATTGGGGGCGGGTCTTGGCGGACTCGGGCGCGATCGAGGCGGTTCGGGAGAGCAAGGCCGAGGTCGCGGTCAACCTCGCGGGAGCCGGCCGCTCGACGCGCGAAATCATGGCCGCTCTTTCCGGCGAGGCGAAGATCGTAGTCGGTCCGGGGCGCATTCAGAATCGGATTCTCGACTTGGCGGGCGGCGACGTGGTGGGGCAGGTCCTGGGCGCGATCAATCCTTTCGACAGGGCGGACGAGTTCACGACCCTCAATTGCGCCGTGGCGCGGTTCACCGTGCGCGAGGGGATCGCCGACGGGCGCGATTCTCTCGCCCTGGAAACGGGGAAAATGACCGTGGCGGGCAGCGGCCGGCTTAATTTGCGGAACGAGACC
>CAYIQU010000003.1:0-17060 GCA_964365645.1 uncultured Hyphomicrobiales bacterium
GACCTTCGGCATGTTCGCGACCGTTCTCGGCCTCATCATGATGCTCGACAGCATGGGCAGCGATCCGAGCGCGCTCGGTCCCTCCATGGCCGTCGCCATGGCCGGTACCCTTTACGGCGTCGGCTTCGCCCGGATATTGCTGCTGCCCGCGGCGACCAAAATTCAACAACGCGAGGAAATCATTCGTTTCCGCAATCATCTCGTCGTCGAGGGACTGGCTCTTCTGGCCGACCGGAAAAGCCCGCGCTACATTCAAGACAAGATGAACAGCTACCTCGACCCCTCCATTCACTTCAACATCGACAAAATGAAGACTTGATCTCCGGGTCGCCGACCCGGGGAAACGAAAGAGTCCGATACGATAATGTCCGGCCCGGCGCCAAGCAGCGGTCACGACGACGCCGAACAAGAGGCGTGGCTGATCACCTATGCCGACGCCATCACGCTCATCACCCTTTTCTTTCTGCTGCTGCTGAGCATGGCGAACTTCGACGTCAACAAATACGAACAGGCCGCGGCGGGCATCACCCGCGACATCGCCGGCAAGGAATACACCGCCCCCGTTTCGCTGCTGAAGGCCGACATCCAGGATATCGTCTACGAGGCCCAGGCCGATCAGGCGGTCAACATCGAGACCACCGGCCGGGGAATTTCGATCGAATTGTCGAGCTCGGCGTTCTTCAAATCCGGCGCGGCCGAGTTCCGCGAGGAGGCCCTGCCCGTTCTGACCAAGGTCGCGGAAACGCTCAAGGCGCCGCGCTACGTTTATTTCATGTTCGATGTCCAAGGCCACACCGACGACGTGCCGATCAACACGCCGCGCTTTCCCTCCAACTGGGAACTTGCGACCGCGCGCGCGACCACCGTCGTTCGTTTCCTGATCGAGAACGGAATCGATCCGGAGAAGCTCCAGGCCTCGGGCTTCGCCGAGACCCGGCCCAAGGCGGTCAACCGGGACAGCGCGGGAAATCCGATCCCCGCCAATAAGGCGCTCAACCGGCGCGTCGCGATCGAGGTGACGGCCATGTCCCTCGAACAAAAGAAGCGCCTCCAAATGAAGGCCGCGGCGGCGGCCAAGGAAACGCCGCGGGCGAGCATGGCCCTGCCCGGCGCGCCGTCCGATACCCCGGCGCCGGCAGCCGACGGCAATCCGGCACCGGCGAATTAAACCTCGATTTCCATCCCCTCGCGACTGACGATCGCGCCGCTCCAGGCCCGGCCCGCTTCCTCGGCGATGCGGTCCATGAAGGCGTCGTCGTGGTCGGGGTCGTGGTGGAAAATGGCGAGCTTCTTCGCGCCGGCCAGCCGGCAGAGGCGAACCCCCTCGTTCCAGGTCGAATGCCCCCAGCCGATCCGGTCCGGGAACTCGGCCTCGGTGTAGGTGCTGTCGTAGATGACGAGATCGGCGCCTTCGATCAGCGCCAGCACGTTGGCGTCGTCATGACCCGGAACGTGCTCGGTGTCGGTGATATAAGCGACGACCCGACCGCCGTGCTCGATGCGATAGCCGGTGGCGCCGTTGGGATGGTTGAGCGGCCGGGTGCCGATCTTCACGTTCGGGAACAGGGGAACGTCGTCGCCGGCGCGGAAATCCTCGAAGGTCGTTTTCGCGCGCATCGCCTCCAGCGGCACCGGAAACATGGGGCTGTGCATCTGCGCCGAAAGAACGTCGCGGATCTTGCTGTCCACCGTGTGCAGGTGGCCCGCGAGAATCCGCACCGAGCACGCGGGATTATAGGCCGGGGCGAAAAAAGGAAATCCGTTGATGTGATCCCAGTGGGTGTGGGTCAGCAGCAGATAAATCTCTTTTTCGCCGTCGCGAACAAACTGCTTGCCCAGCGTGCGAATACCGGTGCCGGCATCGAAAATCATCCGGTGGCCGCCGGCCCGCATCTCGATGCAACTGGTATTGCCGCCGTAGCGCACATGCTCGGAAGAGGAACAGGCGATGCTGCCCCGCACGCCCCAGAACTTGACCTGTATGCCCATCCGCTCTCCCGCCGCGCGCGCCCGTCGACACCTTGTCGACGGGCCTCTTTACCCGAACACCCTCAGCGCCGCGCCCACGGCTAATCCCATCGCCTCGTCCGCCCGGCCGCCGTTGACGGCGATCTCGACCAGGCCGTTGGCATTTTCATACCAGAACGGGCCTCCTTTGGGTACGTCGGAAAAGGTGCGGGCCCGGGCGACTTTCCGCCCGTCCGGGAGCGCGATTTCGCCCCTACCGGATAGGGTCTTGGCGCGCAGGCCGGTTATCACGTTGCCGAAGGAATCGATATAGACCGCCTCGGGCAAATCGTCGGGCCAGTCGGGAAAACGAATCCCGCCTCCGGGAAGGGGCTTAGCCCAATCCTTCCCGGCACCGGTCGAACCCGCCGGCGAAGCCCCCGGCCGCTCCCCCCGATCGAGCCACGCGGCGACGGGGGCGAATAGGTCCCGGCCGTGAAAGCTCGCGGACAGGCGCTCCGGGCGCCAGGCGATTTCCCACCAGGCGGCGGTTCGCGCCCGGCGCGCCGCGATCTCGAGCAAGCCGTTGTCGGGACCGACGAACCAGCGCCCATCGGCCTCGAGAACCAGGGCGCGACGCGACGAGCCGACGCCCGGATCGACGACGGCCAGAAAAACGCTCGGCGGCGGAAACTCGTCCGCATGGGCCGCCAGCAGGTAGGCCGCGGCGCGGGGATCGCATGTCGGCGCGTCTGCAAAAAGATTGATGATAATGGCCGCCGGGTTTTCGCGGCGGATGACGGCCTCCATCTGGCCGACGTACGGCCCGGCTAGCCCGAAGTCGGTGAAGAAAAGGATCATGGGTCAAGGATGGCGCGCGAGGCCATTCCTGTCCACCGGCCTCTGCGCCCCCGATCAAGGCGATCTTTTAATTTTGGGTCGCGCGCCTTACGGCGTTCCATCGTCGCGCGCCTTACGGCGTTCCATCCTGGCGCGCCTTATGGCGTTCCATCCTGGCGCGCCTTATGGCGTTCCATCCTGGCGCGCCTTACGGCGTTCCATCGTGGCGCGCCTTACGGCGCGACCGCCGCGCCCGCCTCGACCATCGCCTTTTTCAGCTTGCCCATGGCGCGGGACTCGAGCTGGCGCACCCGTTCGCGGCTGATGCCGTAGACCTTGCCCAGGTCCTCAAGGGTCGCCGGCTCCTCCTTGAGCATCCGCTCGGTCAGGATGTCCCGCTCGCGTTCGGGCAGCGTCGCCAACGCGACGCGCAGCGCCCGGCTGCGCTGGCCCTGCTCCTCGTCCTCGGCGTACAAGGCTTCCGGATCCGCCCGGTCGTCGACCAGGGTGTCCTGGAACTGAAGCCCCTCCTCGTCACCGACCGGGGCGTTCAACGACACGTCGCGCGCCATCAGGCGGCGGTTCATGGCGATCAGGTCGCGCTCGGGAACGGCCAATTGCTTCGCCAAGATCTTCGCCTGGCCGGGTTCGATGTCGCCGTCGGCAAGCCCGAGCCTCTTTTTAATTCCGCGCAGGCTGAAGAACATCTTCTTCTGCGCCGAAACGGTTCCCATCTTCACCATCGACCAGGACTTGAGAATGTGCTCGGTGATCGAGGCCCGGATCCACCAGATCGCGTAGGTCGAAAGCCTGAACCCGCGATCCGGATCGAACTTCTTCACCGCCTTCATCAGGCCGATGTTGCCTTCCGAAACCAGATCGGCCATCGGCAGGCCGTAGCCGCGATAGCCCATGGCCACTTTCGCCACCAGGCGCAGGTGGCTGGTGACCAGCTTGTGGGCGGCGACGGTGTCGCCGTGCTCGTGGAAACGGCGCGCAAGCATGTACTCCTCGGCTACGTCGAGAATGGGGAATTTCCAAATCTCGCGCAGGTAGCGCTGCAATCCGCCGTCAAGCGGAACCGCGGGTAATGTAAGCGTGGCAGCCATTTGCGATCTCCCTTCCGATTCGATTCCATGCCGCGCCTTCGAACGGTGTCGAAGGCCGCGGCGCCCTCCGTCGGCGCGATGGCCGAACGGGCTAGATCCGAGGCGTGTTCGTCAGGGGATCAAAACAACGGTCGTCATGGGCGTATCCTCCTTATGAAGCGATAAGCCGTCCGGCCCACCCGAGGGTCGAGCCTTAAGGGCGATCGGTCCGCAATGGGCCCCGATCTGCAAAAATATTAATAAAATCGCCGGCCGAAGTCAAGAAACCACGGGTATTGAGCAATAATATCAAATGGTTAGCCGGCGACTCCCAGAGGCACAAAGGCCCTGGGAAATCACCGGACTCAACCGGAATCGGCGAATAACGGAAAGGAAATTTAGTCCCGGATCTGGTCGGGGTTGACCAGCCGATAGGACAGCTGCTCGGACCCCTCGGCCCGCGCCGGTGCCTTGGCCGGCGGCTGGGCGGTTGCCGCTTCCGGATCGTCCATGTTCAGCCGATCGTGCGTCAGATCGGGAATCGGCGGCAGCTTGATATCCTTGCCGTTCGAAATCTCCGCCTCGCGCTTCTGGCGATAGAGGCTGCGGATGGCGGCGTAGTAGTCGATGGAGGTCTTCTTGACCTGTTCCAGGTCGCTGCGAACGCTGGAGTATTCGTCCACCGCCTTGGTCCCGGTGCGCGCCCACTTGAGGTCATCGTGGTTGGCGTTGGACATCCACATCCCGAGCGGGTCGAAGTAGCCGTCGACCAACAGCTTGCCGACCGCGTCGCGTGGGTTCGAGGGCCCGTAGAACGGCAGCACGACGTAGAACATCTCGCCCACGCCCCAAACGCCCAGAGTCTGGCCGAAGTCCTCGCTGTGGCGCTTCACGCCCAACTCGGACCCCATGTCGATGAGACCGCCCATGCCGACGGTGGTGTTCACCAGCGCGCGGCCGAGAGTCTCCATGGCCCGCTGCGGTTCGCCTTGGAGAATATCGTTGGCGAGAATCACCGGCGTCGACAGGTTGTTGAGGAAATTGTGAATGCCTTCGCGCATCAGGGCGGGAACGATGAACTCGTAACCCTGGCTGATGGGACCGAGCAGGTAGTCGAGGAAGATTTCATTGAAGCCGAAGATGAACCGGTTGACCGGCTCCAGCGGATCGTTGGCGTCCTCGGCGACGGAAGACGACGCGGCCTGCGCGACTTCGACCGCCAAGGCGGCCGGCGCGGCGGAGGCATCGGCGGCCCGGGTCGCGCCCGAGGGGACGAATCCGACCGCCAGAAACACGGCGACAAGGGCGGCGATAGAGAGGCGCTTGGGTGCCGAGGAAGGGGCGCGAAGTTCTTTCACGTCTGCATATCCTTGTTTTTATTGCGCTTTTCTGTCATCTGTCCGACCAAGGGGCTCGGCAAAAAGTCATCGACGACGCAAAACCAGCGCCTCTGATTAAGAGTTACTTTCTAAGTAAATATTCGCGTAACCGCAACAGGGACAAACCAGTATCCAAATGAATGTTGTATTTTTCCCACACTTAATGAACCCATTGAGTCCGTTGGAAAATCAATCTATTTTCCACCCCTCATCGATGGGGGCGTTCATGCGTTTGCGATTCGTCTTGGGTTTTGTTTTTCTCGTTCTCGCCCCCTTCTCCGCCCAGGCCGACGATTCTCCGGGCGACATCGCCACGTCCTTCCAGGATTCGCTGATCCAGGTGATGAAGGACGCCAAGGCCTTGGGCGTTCGCGGCCGTTACGAAAAACTGGCGCCGGTCGTCGAGCGCACGTTCCATCTTCCGACCATGACCCACATGGCCATCGGCGGGGCCGCCGTCTGGGACGGGGCCACCCTCGAGCAGCGCAAGGACCTGGTGCGGGCGTTCCGGCGAATGAGCGTCAGCACGCTGGCCACGTTCTTCGACGGCTACGGCGGCGAAACATTCAAGATCGTCGGCGAACGCGACGGCCCGCAGAACACCCGCGTCGTCGAGACGCAACTCGTCAAGACCGACAAATCGACCAACGACATCGCCTACATCGCCCGCAAGGTCGGCAACCGCTGGTACCTGATCGACGTGATCGTCGATCGCGGCATCAGCGAGGTTTCCGTGCGCCGCTCGGAATACAGCCGCATCCTGCAGGATCGCGGCGTCGACGGCTTGGTCGCCGTCCTCAACGGCAAGGCCGACGAATTGTTGACGACGAAAGCCGCCGTCTCCCAATAACCGCGCTCCCGCGAACCGTGTTCCATCTCGCACCTTTCGTGTGACCCCCGTCATATTGGCCGGCGGCCGATCGTGCTGTGATGGGGCATCCTCAGAAAAACCGGGAGCGTGCCATGAACCGTTCGAGCCGCGCTGTTTTCACCCTCGCCTTCGCTTTCGCCGTCCTCGCTCTTGGCCTGGGCCGCGCCTCGGCCGGAACGGAAGCGCCGCGCCAAGTGATGGACCGGTTCCACGGCGCCCTGCTCGGCGTGATGCGGGATTCCTCGCTCAACTATTCCGGCCGCTACACCCGGTTGGTGTCGGCGGTCGAGGGAACCTTCCACCTGCCGGTCATGGCCCAGGTTTCCACCGGCGGCTTCTGGAACGACGCCCCCTCGGTTCATCGCCAGGCCATGGTCGCCGCCTTCACCCATTACGGCGTCGGTCTTTTCGCCCGCAACTTCTCGGGCGACGGCATCCGGCAATTCGACACCCTGGCCGAGCGGCCCGGCCCGCAAAACACCACCCTGGTCGACGCGCGGCTGGTGCGTAAAAACGGCTCCGATATCGACATCACCTACGTGCTTAAGCCCTACGCCGGCTCCTGGCGCGTGGTCGACGTTCTGCTCGACAAGGGCATTTCCGAACTGGCCCTGCGCCGGTCCGAGTTCACTCACGGACTCACCAACGGCGGCCTGCCCGCGCTTGCCGCCACGCTGAACGGCAAGGCCGAGGAATTCGCCGACGCGTCGGTCTCCGCCGCCATCGAATAGGCGCGCTCGGGCCGGGCCGATCCACCGCCGGCCGTCCGGGCCATCTACCGGGCGGCCGGCGGGACTTTGACCGGGGGCGCATCCAGGGTATTGTGGGGTCCGATTCATCGACCATCCGCCGGCCCCGGTTCCCCTCCCCCATGAAATACCCATTCCGTATCGGCCTCGCTTTCGCTGTTCTTTTCGCCCTGTCGATTCTCCTTCCGCCCGCCGCCCGAAGCGAGAACGCCACGCCGCGCGCCCTGATCGACGGCTTCCACGAAACCCTTCTGGCGGTGATGAAGGAAGGGCCGAGCCTCGGCTTCAAGGGACGCTACGACCGTCTTTTGCCGGCGGTGAAGCGGACGTTTCACCTGCCGGTGATGATCCAGATCGCCAGCGGCAGCCTCGCCTGGAAGCAGGCGACGCCCGCCCAGCAACAAGCCTTGCTCGCCGCCTGGACCCGGTTCAGCACCGGCACCTACGCCAAGAACTTCAAGAGCCACGGCGGCGAGCGATTCGAAACCGTCGCCGAGCGGCCGGGTCCCCAGAACACCACCTTGGTCGATACCAAGCTTATTAAATCGGATGGCTCGGCGGTCGAGATCACCTATGTCTTGAAAGAATCCCCCGAGGGATGGCGCGTGGTCGACGTGATCGTCGACAAGGGCATTTCGGAGCTCGCCGTGCGCCGGTCCGAATTTTCGCGGCTGATCAAGGACGGCGGCCCCGACGCCCTGGTCGCGAGCCTGGATCGCAAGATCGACGAATACGCGGCGCAGACGCCGTAGACCCGCTCGCGCCCGTCAGCCGCCCTTGGTTCCGCGCGCCGGCCGGACGGCGTAAAGACCGCCGAACGCCGCGCCGAACAGCAGCCAGGCCAGTTCGCGCCCGCGGCGGATCAGCGAAACCGCGACCCCCAGCGCCGGTTCGCCGGTGATCACCGTGCAAACCAGCAGGAACGCGCCTTCCTGCGCCCCGACCGCGGCCGGAATGAAGAACGCCGCGGCGCGGACCAGTTGCGCCGCCGCCTCGATCACCCACGCATCGCCGAACGAGACGGGATGGCCGAGAAAAATCATCGTCACGTAGATTTCCACCACCCCCACCACCCAGTTGACGAAGGCCAGGACGATCGCCGCCGCGAACCGCGCCCGGTTCTTGGTGTAAAAGTGGATCAACCGCTCGTCCATGTCCCGGACGTGATGAAGAATATCGTTGATCCGCTCCAGGATCGCCCAGCGTCCGAGCCACGATCCCGTCAGCGAGGCGACCCGCAGGCGCTGGGCGTAGAAAAAAATCGCCGTCGCGGCGACGAAGAACACCAGTCCGGCGACGGCCAGGCCCTTGAACTGCCCCGGCAGGTCGGAAACCCAAACCACCGCGAACCCGGCGGCGAGGAACAGCATCTGCGCGATCATGTTGATCGTGCGGCCGAGGATGATCGAGGCGGTGCCCTCCCGGTAGCCGATCCCGTAATGCTTGTGGAGCAGCATCGCCTTGACCGGTTCGCCGCCCATGCCGGCGGCGGGCATGACGTTGTTGAACACCTCGCCGACCATGCGCACCTTGAACGCCCGCCACAGCCAGCGCGCGTTCAGCGGCACGCCGGCCATCGCCATCTGCCAGGTGAAGGAATCGATGGCGAACCCGGCGGCGTAGATGGCGATCACCAGCCCCATGCCCAAGACGCCGATTTGCAGCGCGCGCGTCCAGACGTCGGCGGCGTCGACTTGGGCGAACACCGCCGCCAGCAGCGCCAAGCCGATCGCCCCGTAAAGGATCTTCAGGATGCGCATGGTTCAGCGGCGACCTTCAAACATGAAACTCCCGCGCCCTCTTGACCAGCGCGGCCATCCAATAGGCCTGGGCGCCGACCGCGCCGGCCGGCACCAAGACCCACAGCACGTCGAACAGCGCCAGCGCGAGAACGATGAAACAGAAATCCGCCCGCGTCAGCTCGCGCAGGGCGAACAGCGCCCACTCCCAGGCGTTTTGCGGATAGTGCGGATTTTCCGCGGCGTCGCGTCCGGTCGGATCGTAGGCGTCGCCCTTGGCGGCGCGGTCGCGGGCCGCCAGGACGAAGCCGAGACCGTAGTTGATCGTTCCGCCCGCCGCCGCGGCAAGCCCCATCCAATGCCAGAACGCCTGCCCGGTCGCGACGGCCATGCCGTAGCCCAACGCCCAGAAGAACACCGTGTGCACCACCCAATCGACGAAGCTGTCGAAATACATGCCGAATGGGGAGCATTGGTTCTTGAGCCGCGCGATTTCGCCGTCGCAGTTGTCGAGAATATAGGTCGCCACCATCAGCAGCCCCGCGCCGACGGACCAGCCCCACGTCGCCTGCGCCGCCGCCCAGGAAGCGAGCAGGCCGAGCACCATCGACCCCGCCGTGATCTGGTTGGCGCTGAAAGGAAGCCTCGCCAGCACGCCGGTCACGGGGCGCGACAGGAAGCGGATCAGGGGAAAAATAAAATCGTTGCTCGCGGCCATGGCGTCTGCTCCGTCGCAAAAGTGCGGTTATCGGTCGGCCGGGGGTCGGCTCAAGCTCCGCCCATTCAAATCCCGGACGAACGCCATCACCACCGGCAGCGCGACCAGGGACGCCAGAAGCGTCATCGTCATCGAGACCGTCAACAAGATCCCCAGGCTCGCGATTCCCCAATGGTCGGTGAGGGCGAGGCTGGCGAACGACGTGATGGTCGTCGTCGCCGAGACGATCATCGCCCGCGGCGTCGAGCTTGCCAAGACCTCCACCAGATCGGCGGTCTCGCGGCCGCGCAGAACCAGATGGATGGCGTAGTCGACGCTCATGCCGAACAACAGCGGCAGGACGATGATATTGGCGTAGTTGAACGGAATGTCGAACAGCACCGAGAACGCTCCGGTCAGGGTCGCCGCCAGGACGGCCGGAACCAAGGTCAGCAGCACGTCGCCCACGCGCCTGAGCGCGATATACAGCAGCGCGACGACGGCGAAAAACGCGAGCACGCTCGCCATGGCGAAGGACCGCAGGATGGCCTGCCCGCTTTCGTACAGCACGACCGGCGAGCCGGTGACGTCGGGGGCGACGGCCCGCACCGCCCGGACGAATTTGAGCAGCGTCGCCCGATCCCTGAGATCGTCGCGGGGAACGACTTCGAGGCGGGCGCGGCCGTCGGCCGCCACGTGCTGGGCCCGCAGCTCGCCCGGAAGATCGGCCAGGGCGACCGGTCCCGCCGCCAGGGCCTGCTTGAGGACGTCGAGCCGGCCCGGCAACGCCGCCAGCAGCCGCGTCTCCAGATCGCGCCAGCGCGCCCCGGTCGTCGCGTCCGCCGGCCAGGCGAGGACGTGGTCGCGAACCGCTTTCGCCAACCGGGCCGCGGCGCGCGCCGAGTCGCTTTCCGCCCGGCGGGCGAGATCGTCGAGACGCGCCGTCAACCGGACCAGATCGCCGCGCAATTCGGCCGCGCCGGGGCGATCGGCGCGAACCGCGCTGGTCAGCGCCGGGGCCAGAAATAACGCCATTTCGGAGACGATGGCCAGCTTTTCGTCCTGAAGCTTCGGGACGAAACTCGTCAACAGGCGGGTGTCGTCGACCTCGGGCACTTCGCGCAGGCGCGCGGCCAGCGCCTCGGCGTCTTCGAGATTCTTCGCCAGGATCGTCGCCGAGTAGCGCCCCTCCTGGGCGTCGTCCATCAACGCCCGCAGCGTCCGAACCGATTCCGAATGGGGGTCCTTGATGTTGAGCGGATCGAAATCGAAGTAGATTTGCGTGGTGATCATGGCGCCCGCCACCGCCGCCGCGCCCAGGGCCACGGTCAGCGGCCGGTTCAAGTGCAGCAACCGGCGCCAGAACGCCACGGTCCCGCGCGAGGCATGCGCGCCGTGATGGGTATCCCCGGCGTTGGCGAGTTTCTTCGCCAGGCTGGCGCGGGTTCCGAACACCTCGATCAACGACGGCAGGACGGTCATGTTCGTCACCAAGGCGACGAACATGCCGATCCCGGCGATCAGGCCCAACTGCGCCAGCCCGCGATAATCCGTCGGCGCGAAGGAGGAGAAACCGGCCGCCGTCGTCGCCGTGCACAGGATCAAGGCGCTGCCGACGTCGGCGCCGCCGTGGGCCAGCGCCTGCTTGCGGTCTTCCCCCGCCGCCAGCCGTTCGACGTAGCGCAAGCAGAAATGAATGCCGAAATCGTCGCTCAAGCCGACGAACAGGACGACGAAGGCGACCGACAGCAGGTTCAACTCGCCGAACAGCGCGATCCCCAGGGCGCCCGTCCACGTCAGGCCCATCATCAGGGTCAACAGGACCGAGCCCCCCATGCGCAGCGAGCGCAACCCGGTAAAGACGATCACCGCGACGGCGGCCAGCGAAATGAGAAACGACACGCCGATGCTCGACTCGACCGCCGCGAACTCTTCCTGGCTGAGCGCGGCCGAGCCGGTGAGCCGCACCCGCACGCCGCGATCGGCGGTCAACTTCATGTCCTCGGCGAGGCGGCGAAGGTCCGCGATCGCCTTCCCCGCCGGCTTCAGCGAACTGAAGTCGAGCGCGGGCTGGATCAGCAGGAACCGGCGCTTGTCCTTCGCCTCCGCCACCGATCCGGACATGACCTCCTGCCAGGACATCTCCTGAAACCGGCCTTCGGCCTGCGCCTCGACCACGTCGGCGATGGCCTCCAGGGTCGGCCCGATTTCCATCGCCGCGTCGGCGGGATTCTTGGCGACCTCCTCGGCGGCCAGATCGAGCATCGCGAACAGCCCGCGCAGGGTCGGATCGCGCCACAGCGCGCCCAGAAACGGCTGCGCGCGGGCCAGCCGGTCGCTCAAGTCGCTCAAGTCCTCCAGCGACAGGTACAAAAGCCCGTTGCGGCGGAAAAACGAATCCCCCGCCTGATCCATGACCCGGCCGAACAATTCCGGTTTTTCGCGCAGGCGCGCGGCCAGCGCCAGCGCCGCCCGGTCGGCGAGATCGGGCGTGTCGCCCTCCACCACCACCAGGACGTTGTCCGAGAACTGGGGAAACGCCTCGCTCACCGCCCGCGACAGCTGGCGGAACGGCAGCTCGGGATTGAGCATGTCCGTGGTGTCGGTGTTGATCCGCATGTTGGCGGCGAGATAGACGCCGGCCAGCGCCGTCAACAGAAACGCCGCCGCCACCACCGCCCGGGCGTGCCGGCAGGCGAAGGAAACCCAGGCGCGGGCGGCCCTTAGGGCGAGATCGGCCAAGGGGGTGATCATGCGATCGCCGACAATCGAGGGGTTGCGGGTTGCAGCGGCTTATAAGGCCGCCGGTTCGGGGCGTTCAAGGAGACTTTGGCCCAGCATTCCGCCCGGGCCAAGAGCCGTTTCGCCCCAGGCCAAGGGCCGTTGCGGTTGACAGGGCGGGGTCGCCCGGCCGACTCTCCTCGCCGTTCGCCCTTCCATCCCATTTGCGACACATCGGCCCATGAAAAACCCGCCTTGGGACCAACGGATCGCCCGCGTCCTCGTCCGGCCGCTGGTCCGCTCCCCCGTCACGCCCAACCAGTTGACGGTCGTCACCATGATCGTGGCCCTGGCCGGCGCCGGGCTTCTGGCCATGGGCGCCCCGGCCGCCGCCAATTGGGGGGCGGGGCTGTTCGTGCTGGCCCGCTTCCTCGACCACTTCGACGGCGAGCTCGCCCGGCAAAAAAACATGAAATCGCGCCTCGGCTATTATCTCGATTACATCTCGGGCGCGGTCAGCTACGCCGCCTTGTTCTTCGGCATCGGCTTCGGCCTGCGCGACGGCGCGCTGGGTCCTTGGGCCATCGTCTTGGGCTCGGTCGGCGCGGCGGCGGCGATCGTCTCCATGTTCCTCAACCTCGGCATCGACAAGGCCGAAAAACTGACCGACGGCGACGCGACCGGCTACCCCGGCTATGCCGGGTTCGAACTGGAAGACGGCATCTACCTGATCGCGCCGATCACCTGGCTGGGCTGGCTGCAACCGTTCTTCGTGCTGTGCGGCGTCGGCGCCGGGGTCTACACCCTGTGGACGCTCGTCTCGCTTATCAGGCTGCGCCGCCGAGGCTAGCGAAACAAAACCGCGCGGAACTTGAGGGCGAAGAAGAGCGCGAACAGCGGCGCGCCGACGGCCGCCGCCGCCAGCAGGATCGTCGAACCGCCGAACCAAATGGCCAACGGCACAATGAGCATGGCGTCGTCGGGATCGAACCCGGCGGCGGCGCCCAATTCGGCGGCGCGCGCGCCGTTCGCCGCCTCGATCCGCACCACCATCCCCAGGATCGCGACGATGGCCACGCCGGCGAGCGCTCCCATCGGCGCCGCCCACGGGCCGAACGCGCCGTCGCGCAGGCCGATCCCCAGCGCGAAAAAGATCAGCGCGTTGCACAGCGCGTCCGCCACCAGATCGTAGAGATGGCCTCCGGGGCTTGTCCGTCCGGTGGCGCGCGCGAGATCGCCGTCGGCGCGGTCCAGCACCATGGCCAGCACGAACGCGCCCGCCGCGATGTCGGGCCAGGCCCCGTGCCCGACGGCCAGCATCGCCGCCGCCGCCAGTCCCGTTCCCAAACGCGCGGTCGTCACCTGGTTGGGCGTCACCGGCGTCGCCGCCAAGGGGCGAACGACGACGGCGCGGGCGATACGGTGAATCCAGGTGTTGTGGCTCATGCGCCGGCGGGATCGCGCGCACCCGGCGCACGATCACCGTCCTCCGCCAGGAACGCCTTGAAGCGCCGCGCGACCTCGGGCGGCTTCACCGTCGGCCGGCCGAGCTTGTCCATCGATCCCGGCTTCAGACGCAAATGGATCAAATGCGGCCCCGGCGTCGCGACGGAGTCCTTCACTGCGGCGGCGAAGCCGGCCAGGTCGTCGTCGGCGTGGGCGTGGGCGTAGCCGCACGCCAGCGCGACGGCGGCGAAATCCACCACCGGCGAGACGGTCGGCTGGCCGCCGGTGGAATCGTGGCTGGCGTTGTCGAGAACGATATGGACCAGATTCCGGGGCGCGTAGGCGCCGATGGTCGCGAGCGTGCCCAGCTTCATCAGCGCCGCGCCGTCGCCGTCCAACACCACCACCGGCCGCTCGACGTTAAGGGCGACGCCCAATCCCATGCCCGAGGCCCCGCCCATGGAGCCGACCTGATAGAGGTGCTGCGGCCGATCGGCCAGCGTGAACAACTCGCGCCCGCATTTTCCCGTGGTCGCCACCACCGCCGCCGTCGCGGGAATGTCGGCCAGCAGCCGCTCGAGCGCGGCATGGCGCAACGGCCGCTCGCCCCCGGCCCGCCGGTCGTGCAGCGCACCCGTGGGGCGCGGCGCGTGCGGCGTGGCGTCGAGTTTTTCCTCGGCGACGTCGTCTTTTTCCATGATGAAGGCGAACGGCAATTGGGTTTTCGCCATGATGCCCCGGGCCTCGGCCAGCGCGGCGGCGACCGCCGCCTCGCTTTTGGGAAACGGCCGGTGCGGAATCCCGAGGACGTCGAACAGCGCGGGCGTGATCTGGCCCATCAGTTCGTGCTGCGGCTCGTCCTTGATGTTCGGGCCGCCGCGCCAGGTGCAGATCAGCAGGCTTGGGATGCGAAAGGGGAAATTGAGCGAGGTCAGCGGATTGACCGCGTTGCCGAGCCCTGAATTCTGGAACATCACCGTCGTCTCGCGGCCCGCCAGCCAGGCGCCGGCGGCGATCGCCACCGCCTCGCCCTCGCTCGCCGCGCCGACGTAGGTCAAGCGCGCATCGCCGATGGTCCGGTTGATGATCGGGGTCAAGAACGAGCACGGCACGCCGCTGTAGAAATCGATCCCGGCCGCGAGGGCGGAGGTCAGGAACGCTTCGGCGCGGATCACAGGAACTTGCCCGCTTCGGCCAAGTCGGCGGTGTCGTCCACGTCCAGCCATTGCCCGGCGACATAGAGCACATGGATCGGCGTTCCCTGTTCGGCCATGCGGGTGAACAGCTCAGGGAGTCCCGCTTTCGCCAACGTGCCGTCCTCGCGCATGGCGCGGATCGTCTCGCGCACTTGCTCGGCGCCCCGGGCGCTCAGCTTGGCGAGCCCCATCCATTCGCCGCAGACCTTCTCCGCCGACATGTCGGAGGCGATGCGGCGGAGATGGACGGGTTCGTCGTCGAGGTAGGTCGGGCTGAAGGGACGCGTGCACTCGGCGAAGTCGCGGACCCAGTTCTTCGCTTGCGAGACCCGCTCGCGCCAGAGCGCGTCCACGGTGACGACGATATCGCCCGGGTGCGTGAACAACTGATCGAGAATGTGATGGCGGAACAGGATATCGCCGTAGGCGACCAGGCATTCGCCCTCGAGGCGATCGACCGCGCAGGCGAGGCTCGCCGCTTCCCCGGTCGTCATATAAAGATCGTTGTCCACCGTCGCGATGGAGGGGAAGTTGATCATGTCCTTCTTGTAGCCGCGCACCACCGTGATCTCGCGCACGCCGGCCTCGCGGACGGTGCCGATCAGGCGGCTGAGCAGCGGCTGGCCGCGCACCTCGATCATGCATTTCGGCCGATCCTCGGTCAGCCGCCCGAGCGCCGCCCCGCGGCTGGCGGCGAGTAGAATCGCGCGCCGTTCGCCCGTCCGCGCCGGGAGATACCGCTTCTCGGCCTCCGCCAGCTCGTCGTTGCCGGAAAGCTCGAACACCTCCTGCACGCTGACGACGGTCTTCTCCACCCCGGCGATGGATTCCTCGCGCCGGATCCGGCGGCTCGCGTCGCGCATGGCGGCGATCGCCGCGCGCAGGTTGTGATTGGCCCAGATGGCGACCGAAATGCCCGCCTGGCGGAAGTCCTCGGTCGGGGTCGCGTAGTACTTGGTCGGCACGATCACGACCGGGCAGCGGTTGTTCCATTCCCGGGCGAAGGCGAAAATCTCGTCGGCGGTGGATTTCTTGGAGTGGATCAAAACCGCGTCCGCCCCGGCGGCGCGGTAGGCTTCGGCGCGCCGAAGCGCCTCCTCCAGCCCCCAGCCGGCGATCAGCGCCTCGATCCTGGCGACGATGCAAAAATCGTCGTCCACCTGGCTGTCCTTGCCGGCCTTGATCTTGCCGCAGAATTCGTCGACGTCGGCGAGTGCCTGGCCCTCGCCGATGAACGAGTTGGTCTTGGGGAATAGCTTGTCCTCGATGCAGATGCCGGCGATCCCGCGCTCGCCCAATTTCCGCACCGCGCGGCGCATGTTGTTGAAGTTACCCCAGCCGGTGTCGCCGTCGACCAGGATCGGAATCGAACTGGCGTCGGCCATGAACTCCAGCACCTCCAGGACTTGCGTCCAGGACGCTTCGTTGCTGTCGCGCACGCCCAGCGCCGCGGACATGGAAAGGCCCGAGGCCCAGATGCCCTTGAAGCCGGCTTCCTCCACGATCTTGGCCGACATCCCGTCGTGGGCTTCCATCAGGAAATCCAGCTCGGGCGAGGCGATCAACTCCCGCAACTGGCGGAACTTGGAGGGGCGGGCTTGGGCCAGGGCGGCCGGGGCGAGCTTTGGGTGAGGGTTCATGCGCCGTTTTTTAGTCAATTTTCCGTCGTTATTCAAAGGAAATGGCCGGTTGAAGGAACTTTCGCGCCCGCCTATCATCCGCGCCGGTTTTTAGAACTCCGACCCCGGAGCCCCCATGCCGTGCACGCCCGTTCTCACAAAAGACCAGATCGACCAGTTCTACAACTCCGGCTCTCTGATCGTTCGCGGCGCCTTCTCGCCCGAAGAGGCGAAGCTCATCCAGAGGTGGACCGGCGAACTCGCGGCGCTGCCCGAGGCCCCGGGCCGGCAATGGGTCTTCCACGAAAAGAGCTTGAAAGACCCCGCGCAAAAGCTCATCAGCCGGATCGAATACATCCATCCCTTCCACGCCGGCTTCAAGGAACTGGCCGAGGCGCTGCGCGCGCCGGTCGGGCAATTGCTCGGCGAGGAGGCGGTGCTGTTCAAGGAAAAGGTCAACTTCAAGATGCCGGGCGGCGACGGCTTCAAGCCGCACCAGGATTCCCAGGCCGGCTGGGACAAGTACGCCGACTTCTTCATCAGCGTGCTGGTCTGCATCGACGAAGCGACCGTCGCGAACGGCTGCCTCGAAGTCGTCTCCGGGCACCACCAGCGGGGGCTGTTCCGCTCCTGTGAGCCGATGACCGCCGACGACATGAAGGGGATGAGCTTCATCCCCGTCCCGACCCGGCCGGGCGATCTGATCTTCTTCGACTGCTACGCGCCGCACCAGTCGCAGCCGAACCTGAGCGACAAGATCCGCCGCCA
>CAYIQU010000004.1:0-15079 GCA_964365645.1 uncultured Hyphomicrobiales bacterium
ATCCCTTCGGCAAGATCCCCGAGTTCAAGTTCTGCGCCGCGCGGATCGAAAAAGCCCACTAGGTTCCTCAACCCGTTATAGAAGCACGGTTTTTTTCAGAGCCACCCCTCGGGGTGGGCCTTGCCTATGCCTTGGTGTGTTTGGGAAATACGCGAATATTCATACCCTTCCTTGGTCGCTGGCATACCAAAAAGAACCACGGCGGACCGGGAAGGAACAACCCATGAAAATCTGCATCTTCGGCGCGGGCGCGATCGGCGGCTATCTCGGCGTGCAATTGGCACGCGCGGGCGTCGATGTCTCGATGGTTGCGCGCGGCAAGACGCTGGCGGCGATCAAGGCCAACGGCCTGACGCTGCACATCGACGGCGAGACGCGGACGGCCCGGCCGCGCGTGTCCGACAAGCCCGCCGAACTCGGTCATCAGGATTACGTCATCGTCGCGCTGAAGGCGCATCAGGCGTGGGAAGCGGCCGACCATTTCTCCCCGTTGCTCGGCCCCGACACGGCGGTGGTGACGGCCCAGAACGGCATGCCGTGGTGGTATTTCCACAAGTTGCCCGGGGCGCTGGAGAATCACCGGCTCGAGAGCGTGGACGCCGGCGGCCGGCAGTGGAAAACCATCGGGCCGGAACGGGCCATCGGCTGCGTCGTCTATCCCGCGACCGAGGCGGAATCGCCGGGCGTGATCCGGCACGTCTACGGCGACAAGTTCACGCTGGGCGAACCGGACGGCACCCTTTCGCCGCGTTGCAAGCGCCTGAGCGAGATCCTGATCGCTTCCGGCCTTCAGGCGCCGATCCGCGACAATATCCGCGATGAGATTTGGAAAAAGCTGTGGGGCAACCTGTGCTTCAACCCGATCAGCGCGTTGACCCAGGCGACCCTCGATATCGTGGCGACCGATCCCGGCACCCGGGCGCTGGCCAAGGCGATGATGCTGGAAGCGAAGATTCTGGGCGAGAAACTCGGCGTCGATTTCCGCATCGATATTGAAAAGCGTATTAACGGCGCGGCCGACGTCGGCGCGCACAAGACCTCGATGCTTCAGGACCTGTTGGCGGGCCGGGGCATGGAAATCGACGCCTTGGTGACCTCGGTCCAGGAGCTCGGCCGTTTGACCGAGACCCCGACGCCGTACCTGGACGTCGTTCTCGCGCTGGTTCAGCAGCGGGGCCGGGTCGCCGGGCTGTACGGCGATTCCCCGCTTGCGGTGGCCCCCGCCGCGGCCGCGCCCAAAATCGCCGCCGCCGGCTGAGCGGCCGCTTTAAAAAACGCCCGCCGAACATTCCCGTATGTTCGGCGGGCGTTTTTTTGTCTTCTCCTGGATTTGTCAGCGGCCATTCCCATCTAATAGGCTAAGTTGTCCGCCCGGGCGGCCGGCCGGCTGCCCGGGGGATTGTCCGTAGCCTGGGACCGTTGCCGTATGCTTCCACCGCCCCCCCGCGCCCGCATCCTGATGGTCGAGGACACGATCTCCTTGGCCGAAACCTATAAGGAGTTCCTGCGCGCGGAACCCTACGAGATCGCTCACGTCGAAACCGGCAAGGCCGGACTCGCTTTTCTCGAGGAAAATCTGCCCGCCGCGATTCTGCTCGACCTGATGCTGCCCGACATGGATGGGATCGAGATCCTGCGCCGGGTGGCGGAACGGAAAATGCCGGTCGCGGTGGTGGTCGCCACGGCGCACGGCTCGATCAACGTCGCGGTCGAGGCCATGCGGCTCGGCGCCGCCGACTTCCTGGTCAAGCCGTTCAGCGCCGACCGGCTGGTCATCACGCTACGCAACGTGCTGGAACGGCAGCGCCTGACCCGCATCGTCGACACCTATCGCAACGAGATCGATCGCCGCGAGTTCGGCCGCTTCGTCGGCGCGTCGCTGGCGATGCAGGCGGTCTATCGGATTATCGAAAGCGCGGCGGCGAGCAAGGCGACCGTTTTCATTACCGGCGAGAGCGGCACCGGCAAGGAATTGTGCGCCGAGGCCGTTCATCAGCGTTCGCCGCGCGCCGGTCGGCCCTTCATCGTCGTCAATTGCGGCGCGATCCCGAAGGATTTGATGGAGGGCGAGCTTTTCGGCCACGTCCGCGGCGCGTTCACCGGCGCGATCGCCGACCGCGTCGGCGCGGCCGAGCTGGCCGACGGCGGCACGCTGTTTCTGGATGAAATCTGCGAGCTGGAGCCGGCCATGCAAACCAAGCTGCTCCGGTTCGTTCAGACCGAGACCTTCCAGAAGGTCGGCAGCAACCGGCCGCAGCGGGTGGACGTGCGCATCGTCTGCGCCACCAACCGCGACCCCCTCGAAGAAGTGCGGAAAGAGCGATTCCGCGAGGACCTCTATTATCGCCTGCACGTCATCCCGATCGTCATGCCGCCGCTGCGCGAGCGGATCGGCGATGTTCCCGCCATCGCCGGAAAGTTTCTCGTCGACTTCAGCGCTCAGGAAAAAAAGGCGTTCAAGGCGTTCTCACCCGAGGTGGAAGCGATTTTGGTGTCCTACGATTGGCCGGGCAACGTCCGCCAACTGCAAAACGTGGTCCAGAACACCGTCGTTTTGAACGACGGGGACATCGTGACTCCGTCCATGTTGCCGGCGCCGTTGGCCGGCGTGGCGGCATCCTCCGTGCACGTCGCCGTGTCCGAGACCAAGGGGGGCAAGCCCTCCGTGGCCGGTTCGGGTCAGATGATCCGTCCGTTGGCCGACGTGGAACGCGAGGCGATCGAGCAGGCGATCGCGCTGTGCGGCGGAAACATCCCCAAGGCCGCGGCTCTTCTCGGCGTCAGCGCCTCGACCCTTTATCGCAAGCGCGAGGCTTGGTCGGTCGGATCATAGGTTCCGTTCGGTTCCTGTTCCATTCGCGACCTGTCGCTGTCGACGCCTATTCGCGTCGCGGCGCAAAGCGAACGCGTTTTCGGTCGGCCATTCGACGGTCGTTTCAATTTTAGAGAGAATCGTCGTGAATTTTATTCGCTTCGATTGTCCGCATTTTCACTAAAGACAATTGAATTGCCGGTTTATTCGATCGGCGTAACGTGGCGGCGATAGGATATCGACGTGCTTTTCTCGATTCAGGAAACAAGGGAGGTCGCCATGACCGCCTTCGTCGGGGAAAAACGGACAGGATCGTTCGTCGCGGGATCGCTCGCCGTAGGGATACTGACGTGCGGCGCGACCGGCGCGGGGGCGGAGTCCGGGGATAAAGGCGCCGATGCCGCGCTGGCGGGGAAGATCCTGCGGATCGCGGCGCTTTCATCCGTGCCGCCGCTCGAAGCCGGGATTGCGCCGGCGCCCCCCAAGGGGTTCGCGCGGCTTCCGCCCAGCGGCCAAATGATCGCCCAGGCGCTGTTCGACGCCCAAAGATTTTCCGCCGGGAGAACACCCTCGGAAAGATGGCCGCTCGATCGGATTGCCGCCGAAAGGCAATCGGGCCTGGGGTGGGGCCAGGTGTTCAGGGCCATGAAGGCGGAGGGGTTGATCGACGCTCGAAACTTGAACGAGGCGATCAGCCTCGCGCGCCATCTCGGACCAGGCGGCCCCCATCGCGCCCGTTACGCGGAGGTGAGCGTGTCGTTCGGTTACGGCCACACGGTGCTTGTCGGTCAAGCCGAAGCCGCCGGGAAAAGCGCGCGTCCGCCCGTGACGGCGCGGGCGGACCGGATCGATCTTGGCCGAATCGTCGTGTCCGATTTCGATCGCGGCGACGGCGTCGAGGGAAGGCGCCATGCCCGGCCGTTCGGCGCGGTCCGGATTTATCGCGACTAGGCCGCGCGGGCGCGTGCCGCCTGCCGTGCCAAGACGAGATGAAAGCCAGCCATCACCAACGCCAGGGCGACGCCCGCCCAGCGTAGTTGGCCGTGGCTTGAGACGACAAGCGGCTCGAGCCAATCGTCGATCAGATCGGGAAACATGAGCAGGGCGGCGGCGACGATCAGCACGGCGCGTTCCCACCAACGAAGGGGCGTAATCATTCGGCCCTGCAGGGCGGCGGCGAGGACCACCGTGCCGACCGCGGCGGCCGCGATCACGATGACCATCGCCGGAATTCCGCCCGCTTTGGGGGTCGCCAATAGAATGCCGACGCCCGCCGGATCGAGAACAAACATGAAGGGCAAGATGAAGGCCGGTGCCGTGTATTTCCACGACTGGAAGGTGGTGAGATACGGATTGCCGCCGGTGATGGCCGCCGCGGCGAAGGGCGACAGGGCGGTGGGCGGCGAGACCTCCGACAACACGGCGTAGTAGAAGATAAACATATGCGCGGCGAAATCGGGCACCCCCAACTTGGTCAGCGCCGGGGCGGCGATCACCGCGCAGATGATGTAGGACGCCGTCACCGGCACGGCCAGTCCGACCACCCAGACGACCAAGGCGGTGAACAGCGCGGTCAAGGGCAGGCTGCCGCCCGCGTATTCGATGGCGATGGACGAAAACTTGAGGCCCAATCCCGTCAGCGTCACCACGCCGACGATGATTCCGGCCGCCGCGCAGGTGGCGGCGACGTTGAGCACGCCGGTGGTGCCATCGGCCAGCGCCGCGATCAGGCGCCTGGGTCCCATGGCGCAGTCGCGGTGCAGGAAGCTGCTGAGATAGGCCAGCACGGTGGCCCAGAACACCGACATCATCGGCGAGAAGCCGATCATCATGAAAACGATGATCGCGATCAACGACGAGAAGTGAAACCAGTAGTCGCGGACGATGGTCCTGAGCGGCAAGGACTCCATCACGACCTCGGCGCTGGCATTGCGGGTGCCGAGTTCGACCATGATCAGCAGCGACAGGTAATAAACGCAGGTCGGCACCACCGCCATGCGGATGACGTCGAGATAGGAAATCTTCAGGAACTCGGCGATCAGGAAGGCGGCCGCGCCCAGCACCGGCGGCGACAGGATCGCGCCGAGGCCGCCGGCGGCCAAGAGGCCGCCCGCGTCGTTCTTGCCGAAGCCGGCCTTGGCCAGCATCGGATAGGCGACCGAGCCGATGGTGACGGTGGTGGCGACGCCCGATCCCGACGGTCCGCCCAGCAGGAACGACGACAGCACCACCGCGCGGCCGGCGCTGGCGGGCTTGCCGCCCATGGCCGCAAACGAGAAGTCGATGAAAAACTTGCCCGCGCCGGATTGCTGCAGGAAGGAGCCGTAGATGGTGAACAGGATGATCAATGTCGAGGATACGTCGACGGCGGTGCCGAAAATCCCTTCCAGCGTCATATAAAGATGCCCGACCAGGCGATCGACCTCGTAGCCGCGATGGGTCCAGGGCGGCGGCAGGTACGGTCCGGCCAGGGCATAGGCGAGAAACAGAACGCAGACCACCGGCATGACCAGCCCGCCGCTGCGCCGCGTTGCCTCGAGCACCAGAACGATGAAAATCATCCCCGCGATCAGGTCCCATTGGTTGGGCAAGGTGTTGCGGTCGGTAAAGTCATCGCCGCCCAGGATGGCGTAGACGATTACCGCGACCGACAGCACGATCAGGGGGATATCCCACCAGGGCAGGCGGTTGCGAAGGCTTTTGACGAGCGGGAAGGACAGAAACGACAGGACCAGAACGATGCCGACGTGCGCGGGGCGCAGCACGTCGGGCGACACGATCCCGACCGCGGAATAAAGATGGAATAGGGTGCTGCCGACCGCGAGCACGGTCAGCAGGATCGCCATGAAACCCTTGTAGCGATTGAAGGCGCCTTCCTCGGCCTCGATCAGCTCCTCGATCTTGTGCTGCGCCTCTTCGGATGGCGCGACCACGGCGGGGATGATGGTGTTCGTCGTCATGACGTCGGCTCGAAAAAGGATGGATGAAATCGAAACGCGCCGCCGTCCCTTTTCGGGTCCGGCGGCGCGCGGTTACGGCGAAAGCGGGGTCAGTTGACCTTCACGCCCTTTTCGGCGAAGTACTTCTTGGCGCCGGGGTGGAAGGGGATCGGCGACCGGCCGGGCTGCTTGGCCAGATCGAAGCTCTCGGCCTCCTTGTGCACGGCGACCATGTCGGCCTTGCGGTCGAAGATGGTCTTGACGATGGTGTAGGCGACATCGTCGGGCATGTCCTTGTGCGCGATCAGGATGTTCCACACCGTGACGACATGGTTGTCCTTTTCCATGCCGCCGTAGACCGACTTTGAAATCGTGTCGGGGGCGTAGAGTTCGCCGTACTTCTTGTTCATCGCCGCCGCCGTGTCGGCGTGATCGATCATCTGGATCTTGACGCCCGGCGTCGCGCCGAGATCGGATACGGCCGCGGTCGGCAGGCCGCCGACCCAGAAGAAGGCGGCGATTTTCCGATCCTTGATGGCGTTGACGGATTCGGCGACGCCGAGGCGTTCGCGCTTCAGATCCTTGTCCTTGTCGAGGCCGGCGGCCTCGATGACGCGGAAGGCCATGACTTCGGTCGCGCTGCCGGGCGAGCCGGTGGAAACCCGCTTGCCCTTCAAATCCTTCATGGTCTTGACGCCGGTGCCGTCGATGCTGACGACGTGCATGCGGTTGGGGTAGAGCACCATCAGCGTGCGGATGTCGACCGGTTTGCCCTTGAACTTGTCCTCGCCCTTGAGGGCGTCGAGGCCGGCATCCACCATCGAGAACGCGATCTCGGCTTTCTTGGCGCCGAGCAACTGAAGATTGGCGACCGAGCCGCCGGTGACTTCCGCGGTGGCCTGCCAGCCGGGAACATGCTTGGACAGCAGGTTCGCCAGTCCGCCGCCCATGGGGTAATAGACGCCGCCGGTTCCGCCGGTGGCGATGGAGAAATTTTTCGTCTGCTGCTGCGCGTCCGCGCCGAAGGGCGCGAGGGCAATTGCCGCGACGGCGGCGATCAACCCGGTTTTCAAGGTTCTCAACATGGAATCCTCCCTTATGAATTTCATTGGGACGGCTCCCGGAAAGGAGGCCGACCTTCGTTGGTTATACCGGCAAGGGGGGGTCTATGCCAACCCGTCAAACCGGCGTTTTCCCTGTAACGGGGCGCTGGGCCAGGAATCCGAAATCGCAGCCCTCGGGGGCCTGCTCGACCTGTTCGTGGAACAGGCGGCGGTAGCCGCGCGCGGCCGCTGCGGATTCGGGTGGTTTCCACGCGGCGCGGCGGCGGGCAAGTTCGGCTTCGGGCACATCCAGCGTCAAGGCGCGCCCGGGGGCGTCGAGGGAAATCATGTCGCCGTTCTTCACCAGCGCCAGCGGTCCGCCCACGGCAGCCTCGGGCGAGGCGTGCAGGACGATGGTGCCGAAGGCGGTGCCGCTCATGCGCGCGTCCGAAATCCGCACCATGTCCTTGACGCCCTGTTCGGCGAGCTTGCGGGGGATCGGCAGATAGCCGGCCTCGGGCATTCCGGGCGCGCCCTTGGGGCCCGCGTTGCGCAGCACCAGGACGCTTTGCGCCGTGACGTCGAGATCGGGGGAATCGATCCGGGCGGCGAGATCGTCGAGCGAGTCGAACACGACCGCCGGGCCGCGATGAACCAAAAGGCCCGCCGTCGCCGCGGATTGCTTGATGATGGCGCCGTCGCCGGCGAGATTGCCCTTCAGAACCGCGATGCTGCCGCCCCGGTGAATGGGGTTATCCAGCGGGCGAACGACGTCCTGGGGCCACGGCGCGGGCAGGGCGTCGATATCCTCGCCCAAGGTGCGGCCGGTGACGGTCAGGCAGTCGAGGTGAAGCAGGGGTTTGAGCGCGCGCAGGATCGGGGCCATGCCGCCGGCGCGATGCAGATCGTCCATGTAGAATTGCCCGGTGGGCTTGAGGTCCACCAGGACCGGGGTTTCACGGCCCATGCGGTCGAAGGCGTCGTAGTCGACGGCGATGCCGCGCCGCCCGGCGACGGCGGCCAGGTGCACGATGGCGTTGGTCGAGCCGCCGACGGCGAGCAGGACCCGAAGCGCATTGGCCAGCGACTTGGCCGTCAGGATGCGCGACGGGGCCAGTTTCTCGGCGGCCATTTTCACGGCCCGGGCGCCGGCGGCCTCGGCGTGGCGCAGGCGGTCGGCGTGCACAGCGGGGATCGCCGCGCCGCCCGGCAGCATCATGCCCATCGCTTCGGTCATGCAGGCGATCGTGCTAGCGGTGCCCATCACGCCGCAGGTGCCGGCGGTGGGAGCCAGGCGTTCGGTGATTTCCTCGATCTCGGCCGCGTCGACGGTCCCGGCGCGATGGCGCGCCCAGAAGCGGCGGCAATCGGTGCAGGCGCCGACCCGTTCGCCCCGGTGACTGCCGGGCAGCATCGGTCCCGTCGCGACCACGATCGCCGGGATGTCGGCGCTGGCGGCCGCCATCAACTGTGCCGGAATGGTTTTGTCGCAGCCGCCGACCAGAACGGCCGCGTCCATGGGTTGGGCGCGCAGCATCTCCTCGGTGTCGATCGCCATCAGGTTGCGCAGGAACATGCTGGTCGGGTGGGCGAAGGATTCGTGCAGCGAGATGGTGGGAAACGGCATCGGCAGGCCGCCCGCCAGCATGACGCCGCGTTTGATCGCCTCGACGATCTCGGGAACGTTGGCGTGGCAGGCGTTGTAGGCGCTGAACGTGTCGGCGATGCCGATCACGGGCCGCACGAGCGCGTCGTCGGAATAGCCCATGGCCTTGATGAAGACCTTGCGCAGGTAGAGCGAAAAGTCCTTGTCGCCGTACCGGGTCAGGCCCCGGCGCATGCCTTTGGCGTCGTCGGTCACGGTCGTGGATCTCCCCATGCTTCGGCCTCCTTAGATACTAAGGCGGGGACGGGTTGACCAGAGCAAGACTTCTGGATCGAATCCCGATCCTCCATTATCGTTCGGACGCTTCGTTTCTTTCTTCATTCTTTCAGGACAATCCATGACCGCCAAACCGAAGATCCTGGTTCAAGGGACGTTCCCCGACGCGTTCCGCTCGGCCCTGGCCGCCCGGTTCGACTTGGTCGCGCACGACCCCGCCGTTCCGCCCGCCGAGGCCAAGGGCTGGGACAAAAGCATCCGGGGCCTCGTCTCCTGGGCCCGGTTGGCGGTGACGCGCGAGATGATGGACCGCCTGCCGGGGTTGGAGATCGTCGCCGGCTTCGGCGTCGGCTACGACCGTTTCGATCTGGCGGCGGCCAAGGACAAGGGCGTCGTCGTCACCAATACCCCCGACGTTCTCACCGACGACGTCGCCGACATCGCCGTCGGGCTGATGATCGCCGCCTCGCGCCGGATCGCGACGCTGGACCGGTTCGTGCGCGCCGGACGCTGGGCGGCGGGCGAGGTGCCGGCCATGGCCCGCAAGGTGACGGGCAAGAAGTTGGGGATCGCTGGACTGGGGCGCATCGGCCGGGCCATCGCGCGCCGCGCCGAGTCCTTCGAGATGAAAATCAGCTACACCGGGCCGCGCGCCTACGCGGATGTCGCCTATGCGTTCGTGCCCGATCTGGTCGCGCTTGCCCGCGAGAGCGATTTCCTGGTCATCGCCTGCCGCGCCGACCCGGAAACCCGCCATATGGTCAACGCCGACGTGCTCAAGGCCCTCGGCGCGAAGGGGATTCTCGTCAATATCGCGCGCGGCAGCATGGTCGACGAGGCGGCGCTGGTCCAGGCGTTGAAGGACGGCATGCTCGGCGGCGCCGGTCTCGACGTGTTCGCCGACGAACCGCGCGCCCCGGCGGAGTTGTTCGCCATCGACAACGTCGTGCTCACGCCGCACGTCGCCAGCGCGACCGTCGAAACCCGCACCGCGATGGGGGATTTGGTGATCGCCAATCTGGAATCCCACTTCGCGGGCAAAGGCCCGCTGACCCCGGTCGAGTAGGCGGTGGAAGGGCGACAGAACAAGGTCCGTCTAATTTACCGAAGGCTAATCTAGCCCCGGTTTCCGGATCGGCGCTTATTGACGTTGACCCGCCGTGTCCGCTCCGCGAAGAATCGTTCGCAATCGAACGATAAGAACCCGCGCGCGTCGCGCCGGAATAAAATAATGGGAGAGTGCATCCATGACTCTATGGGTCAGATTCGAACAGCAAGGCCAGGTCGGCTTCGGAACCCTCGAGGGCGATGCCATCGCCGTTCATTCGGGTGACATGTTCGACCGGCCGCAGGCGACCGGGAAAAAGGTGCCGCGGGCGTCGGTGAAGCTGCTCACGCCGTGCGCGCCCAGCAAGATGATCTGTCTTTGGAACAACTTCAATGCCCTGGCGGAAAAGCTGAACGTCGCGAAGCCGCCCGAGCCGCTTTATTTCCTGAAGGCACCCAACGCCTATCTTGCCCACGGCGAGGCGATTCGCCGGCCGCCGTCCTTCAAGGGCAAGATCGTTTATGAGGGCGAACTCGGCATCGTCATCGGCAAGCGATGCAGCAATATTTCCGAAGCGGCGGCCGGCGACTACGTCTTCGGCTACACCTGCATCAACGATGTCACGGCCGCCGACATCATCAATAAAGACCCGACCTTCGCCCAATGGTGCCGTGCGAAAAGCTACGACACCTTCGGCGTGTTCGGCCCGGCCATCGCCACCGGACTCGACCCCGCGCCGCTCTCCATCCGCACGGTGCTGAACGGCGCGGAGAAGCAGAACTATCCCGTCAGCGACATGATTTTCCAGCCGCTGCGGCTGGTCAGCCTGCTGTCCAAGGACATGACCTTGATGCCGGGCGACGTGATCGCCTGCGGTACCTCCGTCGGGGTCAGCGCCATGCGCGAGGCGAACAACGTCATCGAGGTTTCCATCGAGGGCGTCGGCACGCTCAGCAATCCGTTCAACCAGGAACTGCCCAGCGAGTTCCTGACCGGCGGCAAGCCCAAGCCGGCGCGCATCTGCGTCGTCGGCGCGGGCGCCATCGGCGGCTTGTTGGCGGCCAAACTGGCGCTCGCCGGCAACACCGTGACGGTGATGGACATCGGCGCGCATTTCGCCGCCATTCGCGACCAGGGCCTGAAGTTGATCTGGGAGGACGGCAAGGAATACGTCGCCAAGGTCAAGACCGCGGAAACCCCGGCCGAAGCCGGACCGCAAGACGTCGTCGTCCTGGCGGTCAAGGCGCATTATCTCGAGCAGATCGTGCGCGGGATCGAGACCATGTTCACCCCGGAAACGGTGGTCCTCACCGTCCAGAACGGCTTGCCGTGGTGGTACTTCCAGCGCCTGGGCGGCCAATACGACGGCCATCCGTTGCAGAGTCTCGACCCGACCGGCGTGCTCGGCAAGAAGATCGACGCCAAGCGGATCATCGGCTGCGTCGTCTACCCCGCCGCCGCGGTCATCGCGCCCGGCGTGATCCATCACGTCGAGGGCGACCGCTTCCCGATCGGCGAGTTGGACGGCCGGGAATCCGATCGCGTCAAATGGCTGCACGATGTTTTCACCGCCGCCGGGCTGAAATCGCGCGTCCTCGCCGACATTCGCTCGGAAATCTGGTTGAAGGCGTGGGGGAACCTGTCGTTCAATCCGATCAGCGCGCTGTCGCACGCGACGCTGGCGGAAATATGCCAGTTCCCGGAAACGCGCCAGCTCGCGGGCGCCATGATGCACGAAGCCCAGGCGGTCGCGGAAAAACTCGGCGTCACCTTCCGGCACACGGTCGAAAAGCGCATCCAGGGCGCGGAAGCCGTCGGCGCGCACAAGACATCCATGCTTCAGGACGTCGAAGCCGGCCGCTCTTTGGAAACGGAAGCCTTGATCGGCTCGATTCTAGAAATGGCGCGACTGACCGACACGCCCGCGCCTTCCATCGAGGCGGTTTATGCCTGCGTCAAGCTTCTCAACCGGATGATGCTGGTTCAGCACAGCGGCGTTCGGATGGAAAAGGTGGCCTAGCAGGGTGCCGCCCGCCCCGCTGCCCATCGAATCCGCGCTGCCCGACATTCGCGCCGCGCTCGCCGCCGGCAACGGTCTCGTTTTGCAAGCACCACCCGGCGCGGGCAAGACGACCCGCGTGCCCTTGGCGTTGCTGGACGAGCCGTGGCTCGCCGGCAAGAAAATCGTGATGCTGGAGCCGCGCCGCCTGGCCGCCCGCGCGGCGGCGGCGCGGATGGCGGCGACGTTGGGCGAAACCGTCGGCGCGACGATCGGCTATCGCATCCGCTTCGATTCCCGCGTCGGTCCCGCCACCCGCATCGAGGTGGTGACCGAGGGCGTCTTGACGCGCCTCTTGCGCGACGATCCGGGGCTGGGCGGCGTCGGCCTGGTGATTTTCGACGAATTTCACGAACGCAGCCTGCACGCGGATTTAGGATTGGCGTTCTGCCTTGAGACCCGCGCGGTGTTGCGTCCCGATTTGCGCCTCTTGGTCATGTCGGCGACGCTGGAGGGCGAACCGGTGGCGCGATTGATGGGCGGCGCGCCGATCGTGACCAGCGAAGGCAGGGCCTTTCCCGTCGAAACCCATTGGCTCGGCAAGCCCGCCGGCCGGCTTGAGGATGCGGTCGCTCGCGCCGTCAACCGCGCCCTTGCCGGGGGCGAAGGCGACATTCTGGTTTTTCTTCCCGGCGCGGCGGAAATCCGGCGCGTCGAGGGCGCGTTGCGCGATTCGGCGGCGGGCGAGGATGTCTTGCTCGCACCCCTTTACGGCGACATGACGCAAGACGATCAGGATCGCGCTATTCGCCCCGCGCCGCCGGGCAGGCGCAAGGTGGTACTAGCGACGGCTATCGCCGAGACCAGCTTGACCATCGAGGGCGTGCGAGCGGTGGTGGATTCGGGGCTGATGCGCCGGGCGCGTTTCGATCCCGACAGCGGCATGGGCCGCCTGGTCACGGTGTCCGTCACCCGCGCCGCCGCCGACCAGCGTCGCGGCCGCGCCGGCAGGCTCGGACCCGGCGTCTGTTACCGCCTGTGGTCGGAGGCGGAAGAGCGCGGCCTGATCCCGTTCACGCCGCCGGAAATCCTGGAGGCCGATCTCGCTCCGTTGGCGCTCGA
This sequence comes from uncultured Hyphomicrobiales bacterium, assembly GCA_964365645.1. Taxonomy (GTDB): domain Bacteria; phylum Pseudomonadota; class Alphaproteobacteria; order Rhodospirillales; family 2-12-FULL-67-15; genus 2-12-FULL-67-15. The sequence goes on from CAYIQU010000004.1 coordinate 12,846, forward strand.
TCTGGCGGCGTGGGGCGCGGCGGACCCCGCGAGCCTTTCCTGGCTCGATCCGCCGCCCGAGGCCGCCTGGGCCGAGGCGCGCGCGCTTCTCTTTCGCCTCGGCGCCTTGGAGGAGGATGGGCGGCTTTCCGATCACGGTCGGGCGATGGCGGGGTTGGCGCTGCACCCGCGGCTCGCGCACATGATCGTTCGCGCTCGGGCGATGGGTTCGGGCGCGAAAATGACGGCGCTGGCCTGCGATCTCGCCGCTCTTCTGGGCGAGCGCGATGTGCTGCGCGCCGCGCGCGGCGCCCGCAACGCGGACGCGCGCCTGAGGTTGGAAGCCTTGCGCGGCAAGGAACACCCGGGACCGGGGCTGGAAGTCGATCGCGGCGCGCTTCGCCGGGCGCGCCAGGCCGCCGACGAATGGCGCCGCCGCTTGCGGATCGGGACGGACGAGATGGGGGATTCCGACGATGCCGGGATTCTGATCGCCCTCGCCTATCCCGACCGTATCGCCCGGCGGCGAATGCCGCAGAACCAGGAGACCGGACGCACCGCCGGCGGCCGTGCCTATCGGATGGCCAACGGCCGTGGCGCCGTGTTCGCCGATCCCGACGTGCTCGCCGCCGAGACGTGGCTGGCGGTGGCGGAGATCGGCGGTCCGGCCAATGCAGCCATGAGGGAAGGACGCGTTTTCCTGGCCGCGCCGCTGGCGCTGGACGACATCGAGGCCTGCTTCGCCGACCGGATCCGGACCGAGGAAGAAGTGTATTGGGATGCGCGCGCCGAAACGGTCGTCGCTCGCGTGCGCCGCCGCCTGGGCGAGTTGACGCTGGAGGAAAAACCGCTCGGGCAGGGGTCGGCCGACGCGGTGCGGGCCGCGATGCTGGACGGGATTCGCAAGATGGGATTGGCGGCGCTGCCGTGGACGGATGCTCTGCGCGCGCTTTGTCTGCGCGTGCGGTTCCTGCGCCGGGAGGAGGGCGCGACCGCCTGGCCGGACATGGCGGACGAAGCGCTGCTCGCCGATCTCGACGGTTGGCTCGGCCCCTATCTCGACGGCGTCTCGCGTCGGGCCGCTTTGGCCAAGCTCGATCTGGCGGGCGCGCTGGCGAATCGGTTGGGATGGGATCGGGCGCGGCGGCTGGATCGGCTCGCGCCGACGCATATCGAGGTGCCCAGCGGTTCGCGCGTCGCGCTGGATTACGCGGGCGAGATTCCGGTTCTCGCCGTTCGTATCCAGGAAATGTTCGGCTTGGCCGAAACCCCGCGTATCGCCGACGGGCGGGGGGCGGTGCTGTTGCACCTTTTGTCGCCGGCGCGCCGGCCGGTCCAGGTGACGCGCGATTTGGCCGGATTCTGGGCCAATTCCTACAAGGCGGTCCGGACGGATTTGCGCGGGCGCTACCCCAAGCACCCGTGGCCCGATGACCCGCTTCAAGCGGCCCCGACGGCGCGGGCCAGGCCGAGAAGCGGCAAATAAGACTAAGACAAGCCCCGGGGCCGCTGACGGAACGGCTGGTCGAAAGGGGTCGGCCGTGCGATTTTAGAGGATGACGACCCGGGTGACGGTCCTGACGGCGGCTTTTGCGTTGGCGGCGGCATTGTCCGCACCGGCGCCGGTTGGAGCGCAAGCGCAGGGATTCTCGGACGATGAATTTTGCCGCGCCCTAAGCGAGGAAGCGGCGGCGGCGAACCGACGCGGCTCTTTTTGGATCGACGTTGCCATCCGCGACGATGGCATGGCGGTTTTCTGTGTACAGAAAACCGTCGAGTATCGGCTGTACATGAACCTCGATCCAAGCCATTTGACGGCCGAGTGGCAAAACGTTCGCCAGGCGCATTGGAGCGTCAGGAACTGCCGCGAACCGACGTTGTCGGCGATCCGCAATGGCTGGAAAATCGTCGAAGTCCTGCGGGTTCGCAAAAGCCACGTCTTTCCCCAGGGGCGCCAGCACCGGATCGTCGCCGAGTGCCGGTAGTCCCACGCGTCGGCCGCTTCTTTTATGTCAGCAGGGCTTGAGGCCGAGAAGGCGGCGCGCTTCCGCCGCGCTTGCCGGCCGGCGGCCGTGACGAACGCACCGTTCGGCCGCCATCCGCACGAGTTCCGCGTTGCCGTCGGCGAGACGGTTCTTGTCGGCCTTGACGTTGTCCTCGAGGCCGGTGCGGGTATGGCCGCCGAGCTCGATCGCCCAGTCGCTGACTTCGGCCTGATGGCGGGCGATGCCGGCCGCGGTCCAGGTCGCGCCCGG
>CAYIQU010000005.1:0-2381 GCA_964365645.1 uncultured Hyphomicrobiales bacterium
TTCAGCGACTGGAAGTAGTTCCAGGCCGCCAGGTGGCCGACCAGGTTCTTGGTATCGATGCCGGCCAGTTCTTCCTCACCGACCGAGAAGGCGACGACCGGAATGTCGGTCGCCTTGATCCCGGCGTTGGCGAGCTCCTTGTAGAACGGCACGTTGGCGTCACCGTTGATGGTCGAAACCACCGCCGTCTTCTTGCCCGCCGACGCGAACTTCTTAATGTCCGCGACGATGGTCTGCCAGTCGGAATGACCGAACGGCGTATAGTTGATCATGATGTCCTCGGCCTTGACGCCCTTGGCCTTGAGGTACGCTTCCAGGATCTTGTTGGTCGTGCGCGGATAGACGTAGTCGGTGCCGGCCAGGACCCAACGCTTGGCCGCGCCGCCTTCCTCGCTCATCAAATAATCGACCGCGGGGATCGCCTGCTGGTTGGGCGCCGCGCCGGTGTAGAAGATGTTGCGCGAGCTTTCCTCGCCCTCGTACTGGACGGGATAGAACAGCAGCCCGTTCAGTTCCTCGAACACCGGCAGCACGGATTTGCGCGAAACCGAGGTCCAGCAGCCGAACACGGCGGCGACCTTGTTCTTGGTCAAAAGCTCGCGCGCCTTTTCCGCGAACAGCGGCCAGTTGGACGCGGGATCGACGACCACCGCTTCCACTTTCTTGCCGAGCAGGCCGCCTTGCTTGTTGATGTCGTCGACCATCATCAGGACCGTGTCCTTCAGCGTGGTCTCGCTGATGGCCATGGTTCCCGACAGCGAGTGGAGCACGCCGATCTTGATGGTCTCCTGGGCCTGTACCGGCTGGGCGAACGCCGCCGCCAGCAAACCCGCCGCCCCGAAAAGGGCAGAAATACGCTTCGTCATGGATCAATCCTCCGATCGAGGCTGTTGTTGCACCGGAGGACTCAAAGGCAAGAAGCGGGCCAGTTCGGCCCGAAAAAGGCCTATCGCCTTTTATCGTCCATATTTCAAGGAGTTATGACCATGTAGGCATTGGAAATCGCGCCGGTCGGCTTGATCGATGTATGCATATTTATTAATCATTAAAACATATGAGGCTAAAAAATAGGCAGCAATTGGCCCTGTCGACTTAAGTTGACGCCCTTTGCCGGTCGCTTCATGTAGGACCGGCCGGGTTGGGCTTTGCTCGTTCCGGCGAGGCTGTTGTTGCACCACATCGCGGCCTCGGCTCCCGTGCGTCTTGATCGATGCACGGGAGCCAAAGCCGAGTGTTCTCCGATATGTTCGACCATTCCCGTATTATGGTTTTTCATCCAACAAGAACCCGTTAAGGTGGAAAATCCTTGGCAGGGTGAAGCGCCGCGTAGACACCAAAACGTCCGCGACAATCGGCCGAGCAAACCAGGGAAAGTGCGGAGGGGGGCTCTGGCACACACATTGCATTTGGATGACTGTTCCAAGCCGATCCATGCGGTTGGTGGAACGTCGTGCCTTTATCTCTAAATCCGCCCCGATCGATCAACAAAGGGAGACGACATTCATGAAACGCCGTTCGCTGCTTAAGGGTGCCGTCGCCGGCGCCGCCGCCACGCTCGCCGCGCCCGCCATTGCCAGCGCCCAGCAGAAGTTTTCCTGGAAAATGACCAACGCCTACGGGCCGGGCGCGCCGTTCTACGTCGCCGGCCCCGGCAGCCCGACCGATTTCATCGAGAAGGTGAAGATCCTCTCCGGCGGCCGGTTGCAAATCCAGCATTTCGCCGCGGGCGAGTTGATCCCGGCGCTGGAAGGGTTTGACGCCGTTTCCAAGGGCACGGTCGAGATGAACGTCGCCAACAGCTATTTCTGGTCGGGCAAGACCTTCGCCGCCCAGTATTTCACCGCCGTTCCCTTTGGGCTCAACTTCCAAGGCATGACCGCGTGGCTCTACCACGGCGGCGGCCTCAAGCTGTGGGAAGAGGTCTATACCCCCTTCAACCTGGTGCCGATCCCCATGGGCAACACCGGCATCCAAATGACCGGATGGTTCCGCAAGCCGATCGAGAAAGTCGAGGACCTGAAGGGCCTCAAGATGCGGATTCCCGGCCTGGCGGGCAAGGTCTACAGCCAGCTGGGCGTGGACGTGAAGCTGCTGCCCGCGGGCGAAATCTTCCCGGCGCTGGAACGCGGCGTGATCGACGTCGCCGAGTTCGTCGGCCCCTATCAGGATCGCCGCCTCGGCCTGCACAAGGCCGCGAAGAACTACTACACCACCGGTTGGCACGAAACCTCGACGGTGACCGAATTGATCGTCAATCGCAAAGCCTGGGATTCCCTGCCCAATGACCTGAAAGAGGTCGTGCGCACGGCCGCCGCTGCCTGCAACACCATCAGCCACACCTGGTGCGAGGCGACCAACGCCGAGGCCCTCGATGATCTGGT
>CAYIQU010000005.1:2391-15011 GCA_964365645.1 uncultured Hyphomicrobiales bacterium
TTCCGACCGGCGGCCGCTTTCGTCCATGGCCGCATTGCTTACGACGACACTTACACCGGGACCGCGGATACCCTGGAAGAGGGCGCGCGCCTTGCGGGCGTGCTGGGCAAGGTGGGCGGAGAAAACCGCAACCGCAAGCACACGGTGTTCATGAAGAACCATGGCGTCATCGCCAAGCCCCTGCCGGTGGAAATCCTGAAAAAGCTGCGCGAGGTCACCAATCAGGTTCTGGCCGACGCCGCCAGCAAGGACCCGCTGGTCAAGAAGGTCCATGACTCGTTCATGGCCTTCAAGACGATTCACGACAAGTGGGCCGGCATCAGCGAGGCCGTGTACCAGAACCAGATCCGCGGCTGAGGCGAACGGCACCCCCATGCGTAAGATGGCAGCGCTGGCGCGCGCGTGCGAAGCCGTGGTCGAAACGTGTGGCCTGGTCACGGCCTGGAGTTCGTTCGCGCTCGTCCTGGTGATGGCGGGCAACGTTCTGCTCCGCTACGCCTTTCACACCGGATCAGTTGCCATGCAGGAGCTGGAATGGCACCTGATGGCGCCGATCGCGCTGCTGGGCATGTCTTACGCGATCCAGAAGGAAGGGCATGTCCGGGTCGATGTCCTGTTCGCGCGCCAGTCCTGGCGCTACCGGGAAACGGTGGATGCGATCTCCCATCTGCTGGTTTTGGCCATGGCGATCATCATGGTCTGGCTGGCCCTGCCTTACGTCGAACAATCCTTCGTCATCGGCGAGAAATCCCCCGATCCGGGCGGATTGACCCATCGCTTCGTGCTGAAATCCCTGATCCCCCTCGGGTTCGTTCTGCTTGGCATCCAGGCCCTGGCCGCCATGCTGCGCGCGCTCCTTAAGCTTTCGGGTTCCCATGCCGACTGAATATCTCGCGATTCTCTGCATTATTTCCTTCTTCGTGCTGTTGATGATCGGAATTCCGGTCGCCCTGACGCTGGCGATCAGCGGTTTCGTCTTCGGCTTCATCGGTTTCGGCTCGACCCTGTTCCAACTTCTGCCCGCGCGCATCTTCGGGGTCACCGCCAACTACACGCTGATCGCCATTCCGCTGTTCGTGTTCATGGGGGTGATGCTGGAAAAATCGCGATTAGCCGAGGATTTGATGGATGTCATCGGGCATGTCGCCGGCGGCCTGCGCGGCGGGATGGGTATCGGCATCATCCTGGTCGGCGTGCTGATGGGCGCGACCACCGGCATCGTCGGCGCGACGGTCGTCACCTTGGGCCTGCTCACCTTGCCGACCTTGCTGCGGCGCGGCTATGACAAGCGGGTCGCCTGCGGGGCGATTTGCGCCTCGGGAACGCTGGGCCAGATCATTCCGCCCAGCCTGATTCTTATCCTTCTCTCGGACATTCTCGGACAATCGGTCGGCACCCTGTTCGCGGCGGCGGTCATGCCGGGGCTGCTGCTGTCGGCCATCTACTGCATTTATTTCATCGTTCTCGGCATGATGCGCCCCGATCAGGTGCCGCCCATACCGCACGACGAGCGCGCGGCCCTGTCCCGCGCCGACCTTTGGCGCAAGGTGCTGAAAGTCGGCTTGCCGCCGATCGGGCTGGTGCTGGCGGTGCTGGGCTCCATCATCGGCGGCGTCGCCGCGCCGACCGAAGCGGCGTCCATGGGCGCGCTCGGCAGTATTCTCGTCGCCGCCATCGCCGGCCGATTCAACTGGAGCGTCCTCAAGGACACCGTTTACGCGACCACGCGCACGACCGCCGCCATGATGTTTATTCTCGTCTGCGCCCAAGTATTCGCGCTCGCCTTTCGCGGCTTGCAAGGCGAGAAGCTGGTCCACAACATGTTCGACTTTATCCCCGGCGGGATCGAGGCTGACATCTGGTTCATGATGCTGATCATTTTCGTTCTCGGATTCTTCATCGAATGGATCGAGATTTCCTACATCGTCGTGCCGCTGTTCCTGCCTATTCTCATCAACGCCAACGTCGATCTGATCTGGATCGCGACCCTGATCGCCGTCAACCTGCAAACGTCGTTTCTGACGCCGCCGTTCGGCTGGGCACTGTTCTTCTTGCGCGGCGTCGCCCCGCCCCAGGTCCGCACCGGGGATATCTATCGCGGCGTCGTCCCGTTCATTTTCCTGCAGCTTGCGACGCTGGTGATCGTGTTCCAGTATCCGAAACTCGCAACATGGCTGCCCAAGGCCATCGGCTGGTAACAATAAGCGGTTTCTTTTCATGTTGAACACACCTCGCGCCCGGCGGGGGATGGTGACATCCCCCCATCACCTCGCCAGTCAGGCCGGCCTCGCCGTTCTGCGCGACGGCGGTAACGCCATCGAGGCGACCATCGCCATGGCCGCGACGCTGGCGGTCGTCTACCCCCACATGACGGGGATCGGCGGCGACGGGTTCTGGATCGTCGCCGCACCGGGTGGAAAGCCGCTGGCCATCGACGCCTGTGGCGCCTCAGGCGCGAATGTTTCCGCCGATCTCTATCGCGCCCGGGGCCTTGCCGAAATTCCCTGGCGCGGTCCGCTGGCCGCCAACACGGTGGCCGGCACCGTCTCGGGCTGGGGCGAGGCCCTGTCCATCGCCGCCGAGTGGGGCGGGCGGATGCCGCTGGCCCGGCTCCTGGAAGAAGCCATCTGGCATGCCGAGAACGGATTCGCCGTAACCGCCAGCCAGCACCAGTTGACCGCGCAGAAACTCGCCGAATTGCGGGACGTTCCGGGATTCGCCGATCACTTCCTTCCCGCCGGCGCGCCGCCGGCCGAAGGCGCTGCGATGCGCCTGCCCGCCCTGGGCCGAACCCTGCGGGCGTTGGCCGAACGCGGCCCCGACGATTTCTACCGGGGCGCGCTCGCCCGATCCATCGCCGCCGATCTCGCCAACGCGGGGTCGCCGATCACCGCCGACGATCTCGCTCGCCATGCCGCGCAACGGCGCGAACCGCTATCCCTGCGCCTGCGTTCGGGAACCGTTTTCAACCACCCGCCACCGACCCAAGGGTTGGCCTCGCTGATGATTCTCGGCCTGTTCGAGCGGTTGGGCGCGCGCGAGGCGGAAGGATTCGATCACATTCACGGCTTGGTCGAGGCCACCAAGCAGGCGTTCCTGATCCGCGACAAGTTCGTCGGCGACCCAGCGGCCATGATTCGCGATCCGGCGGATTTCCTGAAAAGTTCCGTTCTCGACGAACTCGCCCGCCGCATCGGCCCGCGCGCCTTGCCGTGGCCCGCGCCGCCCGGCGGCGGCGATACCGTCTGGATGGGCGCCATCGACGGCCAAGGCCGCGCCGCCAGCTTCATCCAAAGCGTCTATTTCGAGTTCGGTTCGGGGGTGGTTCTGCCTGAAAGCGGAATCCAGTGGCAGAACCGGGGCAGCAGCTTTCGCCTTGCGGGCGAAGGGCCGACGGTTCTCGCCCCGCGCCGCAAGCCGTTCCATACCCTCAATCCGGCGCTGGCGCGCCTCGACGACGGGCGAAGCATGGTCTACGGCACCATGGGCGGCGAGGGCCAGCCGCAAACCCAGGCGGCGGTGTTCACGCGCTACGCCGTTTTCGGTCAACCGTTGCAACAGGCCGTGACCGCGCCGCGCTGGCTGCTGGGCCGCACCTGGGGCGAACAAAGCGTTACGCTCAAGCTCGAGAGCCGATTCGATCCCGCCCTGGTCGATCGCTTGCGCGCGGTTGGCCACGATGTCGAGATGCTGCCCGAGTTCACCTCGACCATGGGGCACGCCGGCGCCGTCGTCCACCACAAGGACGGCCTCTTCGAGGGCGCGACCGATCCCCGCAGCGACGGCGCCGTCGGCGGATTCTAAGAAGCATACGGAAAATCCGATGGGCAGCGACCTGGACGGGATCAGATACGACTTGGGGAGAGCAAAGTTCTTCCGGGCATGGCGCCTGAGACATGGAAACGGCCATGATCGAACGCTCGCTCGCCGTGAACCCAGACCGCGTCGATACCGACAGGCGGGGTTTCCGGATTCATGTAGTCGTTGCGCTCGCCCACCGTCGCAAAATCAAACAGAACAAGGGAAGCATCGGCGCCCGGTCGCAGAACCGGGTCCGGCAAGTTGAGAAACCGGCACGGCAGAGTGGCCAGCCGCCAAATCATCTGCTTCAGCGGAATGCCCATATCGCGCGCCAGGCGCAGCGCCTTGGGAAACGCGCCGATGCATCGGGGGTGCGGCTTCTGTCCCGGCCCCGGCATCAAGCCGTCTGTACAGATGGCCATGCTTGGACGGCGGAAAAAACGTTCCATGGTCGCTTCGTTGCCGTAATGAGTGATGATCGTGACTTCGCCCATATTGGCAATGAAAAAATCGCAAACGGCGTCAAACGCGCCGAACGATGAAAGGTCGGCCTGTTTCCGCGCGCGGGCCACATCTCCCAGGCGCTTGCCGAGAAATCTGTCCCCAACCCCTTCCTTGACCCCGGCGATCTGGACGCCCTCCAGTCCGCCGCAGAAATCGACGAAATTATCCCAAGTGGTCGTATCCCCGCGGATTCGCTGATACATGGCCTGCCGCGCCGCCGGATCGGCGAGCCGAGCCAGAAACTCGGCGCGCGAACCCTTGCGCATTTCCGGTGGAAAGATGACGTCGCCGGTAGTGCTGCCCGCCGTATAGGGATACATGTTTTCCATGGTCGAAATGACCCCGGCCGCGTCGGCGAGCATATCCTCGATCGCGCCGATCTTGTCGTAGTTGCGGGGACCGGCGATCTTGGAATGTTCGTTGCAATACGCCCCGCCCCCGTCGATGGCGGCTTCGATCACCTCGCGCAACGACGCGACGATATTGTCGCTCTCGGACCGCAGATGCGGGAACAGACCGCCCGGCTTGACCTCGTTAAAGGCGCGAACCAGCTCGGTCAACTCGCGCTGGTCGCAATAAACCGCCGGGTTGTAGACCAACCCGGTGGATAGCCCAAGCGCGAAGGGCGCCTCGCGCCGCACCAGCGCGGCCATGTCGGCCAGTTCGTCCGCGCCCGCCACCCGCGCCAGGTTGTCCATCACCACCCGCCGCACCGCCGAGTGCCCAAGATAGAAACCCACATCGGTGACGCTGCGTCCTTGGTGCCAATCCTGAAATTCCGAAAAACTCGACCATGTCCAGGGGCCTTCGATCGCGCCGTCCAAGGGCTTCAATTGGGCGGCATAGTCCTCGCGCTGGGCCGGCAGGACCGGCGCGGGCGAAAGACCGTCCACACCGCAAATACGCTTGGTCACGCCGCCGCGCAGCGCCATTTCGCAGGCGATGGGAATGCCGCTCGGCCCCAAACGAGTTCCACCCAAGGCGCCATGGTTGTGCGTATCGACAAAACCCGGCGCCAGGACGCGCCCGCAGGCGTCGATCGTCGACTCCGCATCGGCGGCAAGCTCGGCTGGAACCGAGCCAAGATGGGAAATGATCCCACCTTCGATCAGCACGTCGCCGGGAAAGGGCTCCGTCTCGCCGTCGCCGACGACAATCAACGCGTCGCGAACAAGCTGACGCATGTCAGGCTGCCAATTCCAGAAGCAACGACAACAGGACGTCCGCGCCCGCCGCGATCTGGCCGGGTGCGGTGTATTCGCACACGTTGTGGCTGATGCCGCCGCGGCTGGGAACGAAAATCATGGTCGTCGGGCAACCACGCGCCAGCATCTGCGCGTCATGGCCCGCGCCGCTCGGCAGCCGCTTGACCGAGTGGCCGAGTTCGCGGGCGATGGCCTCGACCCGCCCGATCAGGACCGGATCGAAAGCGACCGGCTCGAACCGGGCCAGCGTGCGCCGCGCGACCGATACGCCCTCGCCTGCCGCCGTCCGTTCGACGAAAGAAAACAGGCGCCGCTCGGCGTCTTGCAGCTTGCCTTCATTCGTGTTGCGCAAGTCCACGGTCATGGTTGCCTTCGCCGCGATCACATTGACAAGATTGGGCGACATCTCGATGCGCCCAACCGTTCCCACCTGCTCGGCGCCCATGTCTTTGGTCAAATCGCGAACGAAATTAGCGACGGCACAGGCGACATATCCGGCGTCGTGGCGAAGGCGCATCGGGGTCGTGCCGGCGTGGTTGGATTGCCCCTCGAACACGAACTCGGCCCAGGAAATCCCCTGCACGCCTTCGACCGCGCCGATGGCGAAGCCTTCGGCTTCAAGAACCGGACCCTGTTCGACATGCAACTCGACAAAGGCGTGAACCGGCCGCCCAATCGGCGCCGATCCGGCGTAACCGATGCGCGCCACGTCCTCGCCCAGCACCGCGCCGTCGATGGCCCGCGTTCCCAAGGCTTCGGCCAAGGGCAAGGCTCCGACGAACGCGAGGCTGCCCAGCATGTCGGGCTGGAATCGCGCGCCTTCCTCATTGGTGAAGAACGCCACCGCCACGGGGCGGCGCGTGCGAATGCCGGCGTCGTTGAGGCAGGCGATCACCTCGAGTCCCGCCAGAACCCCCAGATTGCCGTCATAGCGCCCGCCGGTGCGGACGGTATCGATGTGGCTGCCGGTCATGACCGGCGGGCCATCTTCAAGGCCGGGGCGAACTCCCACCACGTTGCCGACGGGGTCAACCGAAACCGTCAGGCCCAGTTCCCGCATCCAGCCGACGACCAGATCGCGCCCCATTTTGTCGGCGTCGGTCAGCGCCAGGCGGCACACTCCGCCGCCGTCGATGGCGCCGATCCGGCCGAGGGCCTCGATCCGGCTCATCAAGCGGTCGATGTCGATGCGAAGATTGCGGCCACCCATGACGATAACCGGCTTTGGAAAAGAGTGGGCCGGACGCAATTGCGCCCGGCCCGGATTAGAGCAGCTTACTTGTTCGCTTCGGCGATAGCGGCCAGGAAGGAATTCATCATGTCCTTGCCCTCGGCGCCGAAGCTCTTTTCGATATAGGCCTTGACCGCCGGCTGGGCCGCGTCGCGGAAGGCTTTCAGTTCGGCCGGCGACGGCGAATAAACCGCCATTTTCGCCGCCAACGCGGGCAGCCCGCGATCGGACGACTCGATGATCCGGCTGATGCCGCGGCCGGAAACGATCGCCGAACGCGCCGCCGCGTTGACCACGGCTTTTTCCTCGGCCGAGAGGCCCGCCATGAACGCCTTGTTCATCACCCAGACATAGGGCGTGAACAGGTGATTGGTCAGGGTCAAGTGCTTCTGCACTTCGTCGAACTTGGCGAACTTGATGATCGGAACCGGGTTCATCTGGCCGTCGGCCACGCCCGTTTGCAGCGAGGTGTAGACTTCCGCCCAGTTGATGGCCACCGGCTGGCCGCCCATGCTGCTGACGACCGTCTTGTGGGATTCCAGAGTCATGGTGCGGATTTTCAACCCGTTCATGTCCTTGGGTTCCTTGATCGGGCGCTTGGAATTGGTCATGGCGAAGAAGCCGCCGGAATCGCCGAAGCCCAGAACCTCAAGATCGGTTTTCTTGGTGATATCGGCCCCGAGCTTCTTGCCGAAGGGGCCGTCGAATACCGCATACGTGGTGGAAATGTTCGGGAAAGCGAACGGAACGTCGATCACGCCGATCATCGGATAGACCGAACCGATTCCACCGACCGACGAAATCGACGATTGGACCACGCCCGATTTCACCTGCTGCAGAACCTCATTGTCCTTGCCCAACTGGCCGTCGGGGAAAATCTGGACCGTGATCTTGCCGTTGGTACCGGCTTCCACCAGCGTCTTGAACACGACCGCCATCGCGCCGGTCGCGTTGTCAAACGGGTCGTTCTTGTTCAGGTGCGCAAGCTTGATGGTCTTGCTTTGGGCGAAAGATTCCGCCGAAAAGACCAAGGCCAGGGCCGTCATGGCCCCGATGCCGACGATACGCGAGAGTTTCATGGGTTATCCTCCGTTTCCTGGGTTGATGTTCACTGCGTTACTGAAGTCCCATCAGACGCGGCACCAGCAGCGTCATATCCGACCAGAAGGCAATGGCGATCAACACCGCGACTTCCGCGAGCATGAACGGCCACATCGCCGCCGAGATTTTTTCCAATTTTTCTCCCGTGATCGAGCACAGCACGAACAGGCTGGCGCCGACGGGTGGCGTCATCAGTCCGATGTTCAGGGCCAGGACGATCATGATCCCCGCATGAACGGGATCCATGCCGACCTTGGCCAGCAGCGGCGCCAACACCGGCGCCAGGATGATCAGGATGGCATTGATGTCCATGATCATACCGAGGAACAACAGCAACAGCAGCACCAGGGCAATGATCACGTTGCGATCGGTGGAAATGCCAAGAAACGTATCGGTGATCAGTTGCGGAATGTGCTGGAAGCTCATCCACCACGACAGGATCGACGCCGAGGCGATGATCAGGAAGACGATCCCCATGATCGTCGCCGTCCGTTCCAGCATTTGCAGCAGATCGCGCCATGTGACCTGGCGATAAACGACCTTGCCGATGAATAGGGCATACGCCACGGCAACGGCGGCCCCTTCGGTCGGCGTAACCAAGCCGCCCAGAATTCCGCCCAGGATAATGACGGGCATCACCAAGGCGACGAGGGCGTCCCTGAAGGCAAAAAATATGCCCGCCAACGAAGGCCGGCTGCCGTGCTTGGGCAAGCCCCAGCGGCGGCCGAAAGCCGCGATCACCGCCATGCACATCAGGCCCATCAGCAATCCTGGAAGGATGCCGGCGGCGAATAGCCCGGCGATGGATACACCCATCATCGAGCCGTAAATGACCATCAGGTTCGAAGGCGGAATCGTCGGCCCGATGATCGAACCCGCCACCACGACCGCGCAGGCGAAGGGCCGCTTATAGCCGGACTTCACCATCGCCGGAACCATGGTGTTGCCGAAAGCCGCCGCCTCGGCGACCGCGGCACCGGTAATGCCCGCGAACAAAATAGACGCGACCATGTTGCTGTGCGCCATGCCGCCGCGCAACCAGCCGACCAACGCGTCGGCGAACGCGACCAGGCGCGCGGTAATTCCCGACCGGTTCATGATTTCGCCGGCCAGAATAAAAAACGGCATGGCCAGAAAAGTGAACAGGTCGAGTCCGGCGTAGAACCGTTGCGGCGCCATGGCCAGAAAATCCAGCCCGCCGACCTGCATCAGCCCGAGCATGCCCGATATGCCCAGCACGTAGCCAATAGGCAGCCCCAACGCGAGCAACAGAAAGAAGGATAAGAGGACGAGAATCACGAGGTCATTCCATGGGTTGGGGCATTTGGGCGACGGGGCGGTCGGCTTCGCCGCCGCAATCACGCAACGCGACCAGGACGACCTGCACGCAGGCAATTCCCGCGGAAACCGGAACAGCGGCATAGGGAACGAACATGCTAACCCCGAACAGCGTGGTGTATTGCGAGCTGCCAAGAAGGGTCATCGCGATCCCGTGATGAAAAAGGACCGCGAAGAAGGAAAACGCCATGGCGTCGAACGACAAAAGAAGAATCCGCCGCGAGATGCCCGGAAATCGGTCGCTGATGTAAGTGACGGCGACGTGTTCGCGCTTGGCGACCCCGCACGAGACCGCCAGCAGCGCCGCCCAGATCATCAGATAGCGCGCCAGTTCCTCGGTCCAGGTCGCGCCAAGATCGACCATGTATCGCGAAATCACGCCGAACCAGACATCGACGACCAACGCGCCGATCAAGCCGGCGGCAGTCAGTTCCACCACGCGATTGAGCCGCATACTCAGCGCATGGGCTCGTTTGGCGATGAGACGCACATCATCCCCCTGTGGGTTCGGCACCCGCAACGAAACCACCCCCCGCTTCCGGCGTCAATCGAAAAGTGAAACATCATTTTCGTTATTGCCTGTGGATGAAACATATGTTTCATCTAGCGCCATGAAGCCCTCGCTCGATTCCCGCATCCAAAACGCCTACGACCGGCTGCCGGCCGGGGAGAAGCGCTTGGCCGACATTCTGCTGGAATCGATCGGCGAACTGGCGGCCTATTCCGCCACCGAGTTGGCGGGCCGAGCCGGCGTTTCCAAGGCAACGGCCGCGCGCCTGTTCCGCCGACTGGGTTACGCCGACTTCATCGAACTTCGCCAGCAGGCCCGCGAGGGCATCACCTGGGGGTCCCCTCTCCAGGCGCTGGGTGAAAAGTCTTCCAAGACCAAGGGCAATCTCGGCGCCCATCTGGCCCAAGACATCAAGAACCTGACCCGGACCATCGAGGGCCTAAGGTCCGATACGGTCGGCGATGCCGTACGCCTGCTGACCGGCGCGCGTCGAATCGTCGTTGTCGGATTTCGCAACAATTACGCCTTGGCCCACTACGCGCGCGGCCTGCTCGTCCACGCAAAGCCCGACGTGCTGTTATTGCCGGTCGGCGGCCTGACCGTGGCGGAGGATATGGCCGGATTGACTGAACGCGACGTTATGCTGGCCCTGGGTTTTCGCCGTCGGCTGCCGGTATTGAGTCGTCTTCTGCGCACCGCGCGAAAGGCAGGAGTGCGAACGATTCTACTAACCGAACCGGGCACCCGTGACACGGCAGATGTTGTCCTGCGCTGCCAAAGCACCGGCGCTTCGCTGTTCGACTCTTATGTGGCCCCCCTCAGTTTTCTGAATTATCTGTGCGGTGGCGTTGTTCTCGCCATGGGCAGCAAGGGCCGCACCCGACTTGCCGCCATCGAAGCCCTGCATAACGACCTTGGGGATTTTGCCGCAGCCGACGGCATTTGAACGAAAACGGAGAAACAGTCATGGCTCGATTGGGTTTGGAACGGACTATCGTCGATCCGGCGGTCTACGCCAGAACCGTCGCCCGCTTCAAGGAAGCCGGCGTGCGCCTGCCGACCATCGCGCAACTGGCCGATCCCCGAAAAATCCCCGAGGCGATTCGCGCCGGTCTGCGCGGCGTCGATCCGGATTCCGCCCATCCCCTGAACCTGTTCCGGGTCCACTGGTTCAACGATGCCGATCGCCGCAATCTGGCCGCGGTGCCGCAATACGTCGAACTGCCGGCGGCGCTGACCGGAACCAAGGCCCGGATTCTCGTCGCGCTGGGAAATCGCTTCCCCATGATCGCCGCGCATAAAGTGCTCGCCGCTTACGGCTGTCTCGCGCCGCGGCTCGTGACCGGACAATTCGATCCGACCCGGCATCGAGCCATATGGCCCTCGACCGGAAACTACTGCCGGGGTGGGGTCGCGATTTCGCGCATCATGAACTGCCGAGGCGTCGCGGTCCTGCCCGAGAACATGAGCCGCGAGCGTTTCGACTGGCTCGATCGCTGGGTCACCGACCCCCAGGATATCGTTCGCACGCCCGGATCGGAAAGCAACGTCAAGGAGATCTACGATACGTGCGCGGCGCTCGACCGCGATCCCGACAACATCATTTTCAATCAGTTCTGCGAATTCGGAAATTACGTCATTCACCGCAGCTGCACCGGCCCAGCCCTTGCGGCGGTGTTCGAAAACGCCCGCGCCGCCCGCCCAAACACGCGGCTGCGCGCGTTCGTTTCGGCGTCAGGGTCCGCCGGAACACTGGCTGCCGGCGATCACCTCAAAAATTCCTACGGCGCCGGGATCGTCGCGGTCGAGGCTCTTGAATGCCCGACCCTTCTTTATAACGGCTTCGGCGAGCATAACATTCAGGGAATCGGCGATAAGCACGTCCCCTTTATCCACAACGTGATGAACACGGACTTCGTCGCCGGCGTCAGCGATGCCGCCAGCGATTCCCTGCTGGTCCTCATCAACCACCCCGCCGGGCGTGCTTATCTCGCGGAACGGCGCGGGCTGGACAAAAACCTGATTGCCGCCCTGGCCGACATGGGCTTGTCCAGCCTCGCCAATGTCGTCGCGGCGGTCAAAGTCGCCAAATACTTCGATTTGGGACCCGATGACGCCATCGTCACCGTCGCCACCGACGGCGCCGCCATGTACGGCAGCGAAATAGACCGCATCATCGCGAAGAGATTTGCCGGCCGCTTCGACGCGGTGACGGCGGGCGAAGCCTGGACCAGCGCTCTGGGCGCGGCCGCGACCGACCACCTGCTGGAGACGACGTGGCGTGATCGCCAGCGCATTTTCAACCTTGGCTATTTCACCTGGGTCGAACAGCAGGGCGTTTCGATCGAGGAGTTCAACGCCCGTCGCGATCAACGATTTTGGGATAACCTGCTCGATCTAGTTCCCATCTGGGATTCCATGATTGAGGACTTCAACGCCAAAACGGGGCTTGCCGCCTCTCGCCTATGAACACCGTCGCCGTTACATGCGCCGGATGCGGTCGAGCCGTCGACCCGATGACGGAAGTCCCCTTCCGCTGCCCTGCCGCAACAGGCGATGACATTGACCATGTTCTGGCCAGGCGGCTGATCCCGCCCGCGCCGCCGTTGGTTGACGGCGATTCGCACAATCCTTTTCTGCGTTATCGTCGTCAGCTGCTTGCATGGCATGTCGCGATCGCGGCAGGGCTAGATGACAGCGTCTATGAGGAAATTGCCGAGCGGCTCGACGCCGCGATCGCGGGCGTGGATGGCCGAGGGTTCCGCATGACGCCCTTGTTTCGCTCCGATGTCCTCGCCCACCGTCTTGGTCATGACGGGATGGCTCTATGGATCAAGGACGAAACCGACAATGTTTCCGGCTCCCATAAAGCGCGACACCTGATGTCGGTGCTTCTTTACCTTCATGTCGCCCTGGCCGCGCGCCTGCC
>CAYIQU010000006.1:0-14588 GCA_964365645.1 uncultured Hyphomicrobiales bacterium
CAAGAACCAAGCCCAACTGGACGCCGCCGTCCGGATCGCCAACGCGCACCCGAAAAGCGTGCGCGCCATCGTCGTCGGCAACGAGGTCCTGCTGCGCCGCGAGCGCACCGCCCAAGACCTCGCCGCCTATCTCGCCTGGGCGCGGGCGCGGACCGCCGTTCCGCTCACCTATGCCGACGTCTGGGAATTCTGGACCCAAAACCCCGCGCTGGCGCGATCCGTCGACTTCGTCACCATTCACATCCTGCCCTATTGGGAGGACGAGCCGACCGCGAACGCCGCCGCCGCCGCTTACGTCGTCGAAACCTGGCGCCAGGCGCGGCAAGCCTTCGCCGGCCGTGACGTCTTCGTCGGCGAAACCGGCTGGCCGAGCGCGGGCCGGATGCGCGAGGGCGCCCGGCCGGGACGGATCGAGCAAGCGCGGTTCTTCCGCGAACTCTCGCGCCTGGCCGAAAAGGAAGAGGGGCTGCGCTACAACCTGATCGAGGCCTTCGACCAGCCGTGGAAGCGCGCCTCCGAGGGCACCGTCGGCGGCCACTGGGGCCTGTTCGACACCGGCCGGACGGTGAAGTTCTCCTGGCACGGCCCCGTCGCGCCGGAACCCGACTGGCTGTTCCGCTTCGCCGCCGGCGAGGCCTTGGCCCTGGTTCTCTTCGTCGTCGCGTTTTCGCGTCCGGCGCGGACGCCGCCACGCGCGGGGCGCTGGCTGGTGCTCGCCTTCTTCATCCATGCCGCGGGAAACCTCCTGGTCGCCCACGTCGGGGCGACGGTCGATGCCAGCCGCACTCTCGTCGAGTGGGCGATCGGCGCGGGCGGATTCGCGGGCGGCCTGGTCGCCGCCGGGTTTTTCGTTCGCGCGCTGGCCCACGGGTTCGACGCCGTCGCCGCGCCCAAGCCGACCGCCGCCGTGCTGGCTTGGCTCGCCCGCCCGGACCGGCGCGGCCTCGACGCCCCGCTCGCGCTCGGGTTGGCGCGATCGGTCTTCCTCGCCGCCGCGCTGGTTCACACCCTGGGACTCGTTTTCGACGGCCGCTACCGGGGCTTCCCGGTCGCCGGCTATCTCGTTCCGGCGATGGTGTTCGCGGCGCTGACGTGGCTGGAACGCGAAGCCCGGCCGACGGACGCCCACGGGGCCGCGCTGGCGCTCGTTCTCGCGGCGGGCGGAATCGCGGTCGCGGTCATCGAGGGATCGGCCAACCACCAAGCCCTTGCCTGGACCGCGACGGCCCTGCTGCTGGCCGCCCCCTGGCTGAAACCGGCGCGTTCTTAAGTGTCGTCCATCGCCGCCAGCAGGCCGAGGACGACCGCCCCCGCCCCCAACCCGGCGTTGTAAAGGACGAGCGCCAGCCCGCCCGCCGCCAGGGCGACCGGCCGGGCCTGGATTCGCCCCGCCAGCGTCCGCCAGCCTTCCCGCCGGTTGCCCAACAGGGCGACCAAGCCCGCCGCCACCGCCAGCCCGCCGATCACGTTCAGGTGAAAGAACTGGATCACCGCTTGGCGCGGGAGGCACCAAGACGGGGCATCCAAGGACGCGCACGTCCGGCCGATAGTTTCCGGCTCGATCGCCAGGAAACGCAGCGCGTAGCCGGCCCCCAACCCCGCGCCCACCCAAAGCACGGCCGCGCCCAGGCGGCGAACAAAGCCCGGGGCGCCCGCCGCCGTTAACCGAAATCGTCCGAACAGAGCCATCGATACCCTTAATCTTTTTCCGTCCCGTTGCCGGGCCACCGCCGGCGCGGCGGCGGCCGGGCGAACCTACCAAGGATTGAAGCCTTTTATACGCCGAATGAGCCAGCCAACAAACCGACCGGGCGGCGTCCTTCCCGGCCGCCGTCGCCGCCTTCGACGCAGAACGCGGACGCATGAAGACCATGAACGGGAGGCGATTGCATTTTGCCGCCGCAAGCCTATATTGCGCGCCGACCAACGACCCCTCGGTAGATCGACGACGGCCATGATCCAGTTCGCGCGCGCATTTGCGGGAAGCGGTCTGTTTTGGCTGTGGGCGAGTCTCGCCTTGGCGCAGGCGCCGGAAACGTCGGCGCCGACGGTCACCCCCGCCGCAGAGGCCCCCGCTCCCGCCGCCAAGGCCGCCGCGCCCGCCCGGCGTCCCGGGCCGCGAGTCACGGCGGCGACGCCGGAATGCGCCTGGACCGGACGGCGGATCGTCGGCCTTCTGGTTCGCGACGACGTCGACCCCGCCGACAAGTTCCTGCGGTTCTACGAATCGTTCGGCTGTCCCACCAGCCACATCGGCCCGGCGTTGCGCTGCGTGGTGACGTCGGACGGAACCGCCGAGGGCCAAGCCAAGGCGCTGACCGAACGGGTCGATGCCTGTTGGGACAAGCCGAGCCTGAAGTTCCTGAACCGCTGAAGCCCGGCCCCGATTGGGGCAAAGATGGCGCGAGGCGGCCACGAAGCCGCCGCAATACCGACCCACGATCGAGACCAAGCAACCCCGAGCGACCGAACCATGCCGCGCCTGATTCCCCACTGGAAGCCGTCCGACTGGAAAGTCCCGGGTTGGAAAACCGTCGCCGGCGCGGCGCTGGTCGCCGCCGCCATCCAGTCGGCCGTGTGGTACGCGACCTATCGCACGGTGCGGCCGCCGGACGCGGGCCACGTCATCGAGTCGATGTCCTTCAACATCGACATCCGCAAGAAAAACCCCTCGCCCCGCGAACAGGCCCGCCGCATCGACGAGATCGAGGCGCGGATCGAGCGCATCGCCGACGTCACCAAGAACATCCGCACCTATTCGGTCCTGGCCGAACTGGCGGCGGTGCCGGAAATCGCCGCCCGCCACGGCCTGACCGTGACGCTGGGCGCGTGGGTCGGCAAGGACGAGGCCCGCAACCGCCTGGAAATGGATGCCGCCGTCGCGGTGGCGCACCAGAACCGCAACATCCGGTCCATCGTGGTCGGCAACGAAACCATCCTGCGCCAGGAACGCACCGTCGACGAATTGATCGCGCACCTGCGCGAGATGAAAAAGCGGGTCAAGGTTCCGATCACCACCGGCGAAACCTGGGACATCTGGATGAAGTATCCCGAGCTGGTGAAGGAAGTCGACTTCATCGCCGCCCACATCCTGCCCTACTGGGAAGAAAAGCCGGCCGAGATCGCGCTGCGCTACGCCTTCGACCGCTACGAGGATTTGCGCCGCGCCTATCCCGGCAAGCGCATCGTCATCGCCGAGTTCGGCTGGCCGAGCCGCGGCTATAACCGCAACAGCGCCACGCCGCACCTGTACAGCCAGGCCGACATCATCCGCGGCTTCCTGGCCGAGGCGCACCAGCGCGGCATCTATTACAACATCATCGAGGCCTTCGATCAGCCGTGGAAAACGGCCGAAGGCAGCGTCGGGCCGTACTGGGGCCTGTTCACCGACAAAGGCGCGCCCAAGTTCAAGATGATCGGCCGCGTCGCCTCGATGGAACACCGCGTCTTGGGAATCGCCGGCGTGGTCATCGGCCTCGGCCTGACCGTCTGGGGCTTGCGCCGGCGCAACCCGACGCCGGGCCACGCGCTCGCCTACGCGGCCGCCGCCAACGCCATGGGCGCGGGGCTGGCGCTGGCCGCCGCCTATCCGTTCACCCACTACATGCACTTCGGCGCCTGGGTCATGTGGATCATGGGCTTCGGCCTGATGGTCCCCTTGGTCGTCATCACGCTGGCCAAGGTCCACGAGATGGCGGAAGTCATGCTCGGCCGCGCGCCCACCCGCCTGATCCCCGAGGCCGGCCTGCCGGCGAAGGGTCCGTCGCCGATGGTCTCGATCCACATTCCGGCCTATCGCGAGCAACCGGCCCTGTTGATCCAAACCTTGGACAGCGTCGCGGCGCTCGACTACCCGCACGTCGAGGCGGTCGTCGTCATCAACAACACGCCCGAGGAGTTCTACTGGAAGCCGGTCGAGGACCACTGCGCCAAGCTGGGGCCCCGCTTCAAGTTCGTCAACGTGCTGGGCCTCAAGGGCTTCAAGGCGGGCGCGCTCAACCTCGCGCTGGAACACACCGCCGCCGAAGCCGAGGTCATCGCCGTCATCGACGCCGACTACGTGGTCGACAAGGACTGGCTCAGGAACCTGACGCCGGCGTTCGAGGACCCGCTCGTCGGCCTGGTCCAGGCGCCCCAGGACCATCGCGACGGCCCGCGCTCGATGCTGAAGACGGTGATGAACAGCGAATACGCCGGCTTCTTCGACATCGGCATGATCCAGCGCAACGAATCGGACGCCATCGTCCAGCACGGCACCATGTGCATGGTCCGGCGCACGGCGCTGCTTGAGGCCGGCGGCTGGTCGAGCGACACCATCGTCGAGGACACCGAATTGGGCCTGCGCCTGTACGAAGCCGGCTACAAGGCGCTCTACACCAACCGCCGCTACGGCTGGGGCGTTTTGCCCGACACCTTCCAGGCGTTCAAGACCCAGCGCGAACGCTGGGCCTACGGCGCGGTGCAGATCATCCGCAAGCACTGGCGGCACATGCTGCCCTCCTCGCGCACGCTGAACGCCGAACAGAAGGCCCAGTTCGTCGGCGGCTGGGCCTATTGGCTGTCGGACGCGCTGGGCGCGCTGGCCTCGATCCTGAACCTCTTGTGGGTGCCGGCGATCCTGTTCGTCGGCGTCTTGATCCCGACCGTCGCCTTGACCGTGCCGATCATCACCGCCTTCATCGTCAACGTCGTTCACTGCGCGCTGCTCTATCGCGTGCGGGTCAAGATGCCCATGATCCAGATCGCCGGCGCGGCGCTGGCGGCCATGAGCCTGCAGATGACCGTCGCCGGCGCGGTGCTGAACGGCCTGGTCCGCGACAACCTGCCCTTCAAGCGCACCGACAAGGGCGGCGGCACCCGGCGCAAAGCCGACGACAATCCGGTGCGCTGGGAAAGCATCCTGGGCGGCGGCCTTTTGATCGCCGCCGTCGCGCTGTTCGCCACCAACGAATTCCGGGTCACGGAAATCGACGTCTTCGCGCTGACCATCCTGATCCAGAGCCTGCCGTTCCTGGCCGCCACGGCCATGGCCGGAATCGAGGCCTGGGAAACCCGCCGGACCGCCACGGCCGCGCCCCCGGCCGCGCCGACGCCGATCGAGCCGGCGCCCCTCGCGCCCCCGCGGCCCGCCTATCCGCTGGCGGCCGAGTAAATCCTCGCCTTCTCGCGTTTCCGCGAACCTCGGACCCGGCGCGACCCCAGGTTCGATGGGGTTTCGACAAGGCAAAAAGCCCTTAAGCCCTTGAGCGGCAACGAAACCGCCCCTGACGCCCGCGTTTTCATCATCATTTCTCATCATTCATCGTCATTTCTCATCATTTCGGGTCCGTCGTTTTCGGAAAACCCGTCGTTTTCGGAGAGATCGTCGAACGGGTCCGCTCCGCGCGGCCCGAACGCGCCGCGCCGGAGACGCCCGCCGCTTTTCGCGTCATTTTTCGCCGGCGGCGGATTCCACGATTCGAGCCCGGCGAGCCGGGCCTGAAGCGTGAGAATGAAAGCCGCCGCGCGCCATGCGCCCGCCTCGGACGCCTGGCGGTAAAGATTTTCCAGCCGCGAGAACGCCGTCACCGGGCCGAACTGGATCGCCCGGTTGACGCGGATCGTGTAGATCCGCTCGCGCACGCGCGGATCGCGGATCAGGCGGAACCCGTGATTGGCGGCCGAGCGTTCGGCGTAGCCCGCGAGGCGGGCCGCCTCGGTCGCGTTGCCGGTCAGCGCGTAATGGGCACTGAATTTTTCCTGGCGGCGGTTGAGGGACTTCGGCGTCGCGGGTTGGGGCGGCGGCGAACCCGCCGCCGAAGCGGATGGGATGGGCATGAAACACCTGTGTCTGGGTTGGAGTGAATTGTGGGAATATATACCATATATAGGAAATAGTCAAGAACAAAAAGGGATCAGACGGCGGCGCGCCCGGCATGAGGGCCCCCCGCGAAAGTCGGGCGTTTTTCGCAAAACACGCCCCGACACCCCTGAATCGGGTTCTCCCCGTACCGACGGCGCCCCCCGACCCAGCTAACCTGCGTTAACCTAGGCCTGGCGCCGAAGCGCTAAACAGAGGCGAGGGCGGGACGGAAACCCCGGTGCGCCGAACGAACAAACGCCGATGACCGATTTTTATATTCCATGACCAACCTCATCCCGTTCCTGTCGCCTTCGGATGCCATCGCCGACGCCTACCCGATGCACCACGACCCGTTGCTGGTGGCGTTGTCGGTCGCCATCGCCGCTTTCGCCGCCTTCGCCGCCTTCCAGGTCGCCGAACGCCTGCGCGCGGTCGACTCGCTTCCGGCCAAGGTTTTCTGGCAGGGCATCGGCGGGTTGGCGATGGGCGGCGGCGTCTGGGCCATGCACTTCATCGCCATGTTGGCGCTGACCCTGCCCGTTCCCGTTTTCTACGACCCGGCCGTCACCTTGTTCTCGATCGTGCCCGGCATTCTCGCCAGCGCCGTGGCGCTCAACGTCATGAAGCGCCGCCGGCCCGCGCCCCTGCCGCTGGCGCTGGGCGGCCTGCTCATGGGCGGCGGGATCGGCGCGATGCATTATTCCGGCATGGCGGCGATGCGTCTCGACGGCCTGGTCCGCTACGACCCGGCGCTGTTCGTCCTGTCCATCGTCGTCGCCGTCGTTCTCGCCGGCGCGGCGCTCTACACCAAGTTCCTGGTCGACGCGCGCTTCGTCGCCCGCTCGCATGTCCTGAGCAACGGCGCGGGCGCCGCCCTCATGGGCGCGGCCATCGCCGGGATGCATTACACCGCCATGATGGCGGCCTATTTCCTGCCCGACGGCGCGCCGCCCGCCGGGGAACTGGCCTTGAATCCGGTCGCCCTGGCGGTCATGACCGGCTTCGCCACCGTCATGATCACGGCGCTGGTGTTCGCCGCCGCCCTGCTCGGCCGCCATCTCGACACCATCGCGCAGTTGCGCCGCGTCGTCGCCGAACGCGTCAAGGCGGAAACCGAGGCGCGCAAGTTCCTGCGCGCCGTCGAGCAAAGCTCGGCGGCCATCGTCATCACCGATCCCGCCGGCGTCATCGAATACGTCAATCCGCGCTTCACCGACGCTTCCGGCTACACGCTGGACGAAGTGCGCGGCAAGACCCCCCGAATCCTGAAATCGGGACAAACGGACGACGCCGTCTACGCCGAGTTGTGGACCACGATCATGGCCGGGCGGGAGTGGCGCGGCGAACTGCTCAACCGCCGCAAGGGCGGAGAGTTGTATTGGGACCGCACCCTGATCGCCCCGATCCGCGGCGGCGACGGCGCTATCGCCAATTTCCTCGCCGTCAAGGAGGACGTCACCGAGCGCAAGGCGATGGAGCAGGCCCTGATCGAGGCCAAGGAGGCGGCCGAGGCCGCCAGCCGGCTCAAGACCGCCTTTCTCGCCAACATCAGCTACCAGTTGCGGACGCCGTTGAACGCCGTCATCCGTTTCGCCGAGATGATGGTCGGCGGCGCCATGGGCCCGCTGCCGAAAGCGTACCAGGAGTACGCCGCCCGGATTCTCTCGGGCGGCCGGCAGGAGCTGGCCCTCATCGGCGATCTTCTCGACCTGGCGCGGATCGAGGCGGGCAAGATGCCCTTCCAGGAGGAAGCCGTTTCCCTCGGCCAGGTCGCGCGCGACGCCTTCATGGCCGTCGAGGCCGAGGCCGGGGAAAAAGGCTTGGCCCTGCGCGAGACCTGCGCCCCGGACCATCGGCTGCTGGGCGATTCCCAGCATCTGTTGCGCATTCTCGTCAACCTGCTGTCCAACGCGGTCAAATACACCGGGGCCGGCGCGGTCACGGTGCGGAGTTTTCACGAACGGGGCGGCCTGTGCCTGGCGGTCGCGGACACCGGCCCCGGCATGACCGCCGAGCAGGCGCGCAGCGCGCTTGAGCCGTTCAGCCGCGCCGAGGAGAACCCCGCCGACCGCGCCGACGCCGGGGCCGGCCTCGGCCTGCCCATGGTCCGCCAATTGCTGACGCTCTATCAGGGCGAGATCGAAATCGTCTCCGCGCCGGGCCAGGGCACCACCGTCATCCTCCGCTTCCCGCCCGCGCGCACCCTCGCGCCGGAGTAAGGGGACTTCAGCAGCCGTGAATGCCCAGCGCACGCGCGGGCAGGCAGCGCTTGGTCATGGTCTCGCCCTTCATCGTGAACACCAGGAACCGGGCGCCGCTGGAGCAGAGGGCCTCGACGACGCCGTCCTTGAACCGCTTGGCCTTGGCCACCGTGCCGCAGGATGTTTTCGCCTGGCCCAGCGCCTCCGTGGCGATCTGCTTGGGATCGCCCGACGGCGCCGGCTGAATGCGTTGTTCGGCCGCCGCCGGCCCCGCTGCCGGCAAGACCGCGAACAGGCCCGCGAGCAGGCCCAGCCGCACGATCGCCCGCCACGACGTTGTCTTGTTCATGGGATCGCGATTCCCCCTTGCCGGCCATTCTAGCAAAATGGGCCGCGCGCGTGAATCCGAACCGGGGCCTGGAAATCCGCGCGCCGGGCCGACATGTCGCAAGTGAGTCTCGTCGATGGACAGGGCGCTTCCCCGCGCCCCGCCATCGGGCGAAGGCGGCCGGATGAAGGGGGCGGTCCGTTGGCGCGCCGCCGGGTTGCCTATACTATAAGACTCCATGACCCTCGAGCGCGTTCCCCAGTCCCGGCGACGGCGGCTTGTCTTGCTTCTCAACGGGGCCGGCGTCGGGCTGACCATCGCCACCCTCGGCGGGTTCCTGGGGACGGCGCTGCCGGGACTGGATATTTTCGCGCACTTTCGCGTTCATTACACCCTGGCGGCCCTGGTCCTGGTCGCGGTCGCCCTTCGGACGCGGGCGCGCAAGACGGCCGCCGGCATCCTCGTCGTTCTCGCCATCAACGCCGCGACGCTGGCGCCTTACGTCTCCGTCATGCCGGCGCAGGCCCGAACCCCCGCCCTCACGCTGGTCGCCCTGAACCTGCGGATCGACAACCCGGAAACGGATCGCGTCCTCGCTTTCCTGCGCAGGGAGAACGCCGACGTCGTCGTGTTGAGCGAAATCTCCCCGCATTGGGAAGAGGCGCTCAAGTCCCTGGCCGACGTCTATCCCCATCGGGTCGACAAGCTCGACTGCCGGCCCCGCATCAACTGCAGCGTCTTGATGCTCGCCAAGGCGCCCTGGCAAGACGCCGGCGTGCTGCGCGCCGAGGACGCGCCGCCGCTGGTCTGGGCGCGCGTCGCCCGCAACGGCCGGGACGTGACCGTGATCGGCACGCACCTGATGTGGCCGTTCGCGCCCCGCCTTCAGGCGCGCCAGGTCGAAACCCTGGCGGCCTTTGTCCGCCGCCTGGATACGCCGGTCGTCGTCGCGGGGGATTTGAACCTGACGCCGTGGTCGGCGCTGTTCGCGCGGCTGGAAAGCCAGGCGAAGCTGCGCCGGGCGAAAGGCGGCATCGTCCAGACCTGGCCCGCCGGCCTCGTTCCCTTCGGCATTCCCATCGATCACGCCTTGACCGACCTGCCGCCGGACGCGGTCGCCCTGCGGGCGGGCCCCGACGTCGGCTCGGACCATTTGCCGATCATCGTCGACTTAAGACTGTAAGCGGCGCGCGCGGGCGCGATCAAGGAACCGGCCGGTCCAAATCCCCATCGACGAACCAGCGGAAAATCCGCCCGGCCACGGCGTCCGCGCCGCGCGGATCGAGGTGGCCGTCGAAGGCGAACGCGCGCCCGTTCGGCGGGGCGCCGCGAAGAGCCTCGAACAGCGAACGGCAGGAGAGATTCCGCCCGGCGCATATCGGCCGGCCGTAATGATGGAGGAAGTCCTGCTCGGGAAAGACGGTGCCGCCCTGCGAATAGTTCGCGTAGAGCGCGTCGTCGAACGAGACCCGCGACGGCAGGAACACGAAATGATGGGCGATCTTCCGCGCGCCGAGGAAAGCGCCGATTTTTCCCATGATCGCGCCGTTGGCCTCGAACGTTTCCGGTCCCACCTTGGTCAGGGTGTGGCTGCCGCGGAACCGGTAATAAAGCATCCTGGCCCGGGGGATCAGGACGTGGGCGACGGCGGAGGCGAACGGCAGCGAGTCGGCCAGCGTCTTGGCGTCGTCGAAGGCGGGAACGAACACGCCCGTTCGCTCGTACAGCCGCTTTCGCCACGTCGTCTCGCCCTGGTAACGCTGGATCGGATCGGCGAGACAGGCGGGGAAAATCGCGCCCGGAACGGCCGGCCGCGCCGTCGCCCGGTCGCACGCGAACGGAACCAGCGGCGGCAGGGTCCCGCTCTGCGTCGTATGAAAATCGTTCCAGGTGACGATGAACAAGACGACGTCGTTCGCGCCGAGCCCGTCGACGAAATGCCGGACGCGGAAATAGTACTGGTCCAGGTTGGTTCCGGCGACGCCCAGGTTATGCACCGCGACGTCGAGGCCGGCCTCGTTCAGGCGGCATTGCAGGCGATTGGGCCAGGATTCCCCGTCGTCCAGCCCCCAGCCGAAGGTTTCGCTGTCGCCGACCACGACCAGCTTGCGGGCGGCGGACGCCTTGTCGCGCCGGCACGGGGTCGCGCGCGCGCCGCCGGCGTCGACGGTGACGGCCCGGTCGCGGAAATCGACGCGGTTGTCGAAAACGTCGGCGAACCCCGGTTCGTTGATCCAATAGCCGCGCTGGTCGTAGACCAGCATCGACTGGCCGATCGGGTAAGGCGACGGCCAGGGAATGAAAAGCCGCGCGACCCCTTCCAGGACCAGGAAGGCCGCCGCGAGGGACAACGCGACCAGCGCGCCGTTTTGTGCGTACCGCTTCATCGTCCTTGCTCCACCCGCGCCGGATGTTGCCAGCTATCCCTTAAAAAGCTAGGGTTTTGTTCGAACCCGGGGTTGGTCCGCGACGGGCGGCTCGGAAAAGAGCCCAGGAGAAATAGAGGGGGAAGCCTTCCATGATGCCGGCCATTGCCTGGACGCCCACCATGAGCGTCGGCGTCGAGGTGCTCGACAACGACCACAAGATCCTCATCAGCCTGATCAACCAACTGGACGAGGCGATGACAGCGGACGACGCCTACGAAGTCATCCGCATCGTCATCGGCGGCCTGGTGGATTACACCGAATATCATTTCAAGCGCGAGGAAGAGATGATGCGCGCCCGCGGCTATCCCGGCGTCGAGAATCATTGCGCCGAGCATCGCGACATCGAGCGGAAAATCGAGACCCTGCGCTCGTCCTACGACGAGAACATCATCGGCGGGTTCGATCAGCGCTTGATGGATTTCATGCGCGCGTGGCTGACCGGCCACATCCTCGCCCGGGACATGGCCTATGTTCCCTTCATGGGCCGCCTCAAATCCAACCCGTCGACGTGATCGGGCGGGCGCGGATCAAATGCTCTCGATGATCTTGTGGTAGGCTTTTTCCGGAAACGCCTTCAAGGTCGTGGTCCGGACGAAGCCCGCCGAGCCGACCGTCAGCGCGAAGCGGGCGGCGGCTTCGTCGCTCGGCAGTTCGACGACGAGGACCAAATCGGGCCCGCCCATGGTCAGGTAGAAATCCTTCATCCGCCCGCCGAGTTTCTCGAGAAGCTTCCTCACGCCCGCCCGGCGCTTGGGCGATTGCTTGATCGCGGCGATGCCTTTCTCGGTGTAGTTGCCGAGCACGATGTAGCTGTTCATGGCCGGAGTCCTCTCTGGGGTTGAGCGACACGGTCCCTATTCTACCCGATTCGAGACGCCGGAGTCGCGCGCACCCCTCGGGGCCGCCGGGGGCTAGGAAAAAAAGGCGCGCGGCGATGCTCCCCGCCTAATCGCGCGCGCCCATCCACCGTTGAAATGCTACCATCGCCCCATGGCCTGTTTCGTTTATGTCCTGGGAAGCGAGGATCGCGGCGTCACGCGCACCTATGTCGGCTGGACCACCGATCTGGAGCGCCGGCTGAAGGAACATAACGCAGGGATGGGCGCGCGCTCGACCCGGGGGCGCCGGTGGATTTTGTTGTACGCGGAGCGCTGCGCCACGCGGCCCGAGGCCATGAGCCGGGAGTGGCACCTCAAGCGCGATCGAAAATTCCGCAAAAGCCTGTAGAGACTTTCCGGCTTATTTCAGGGTCGCGAGGGCTTGCCGGAGTTGCGCGGGCGTCTGTTCGCCGGCGAGCGGCGTTCCCGGCACCAGGTGCTTGCCCATGGCGAGCGGCCCGATCACCACCGGCTCGAACCCGACCTCGCGCACGAGCCGGGAGGCCAGCGCCAGCGCCTGGGCATCGTCGCCGGCCATCGGCATGCCGAGGCGTTCGGCCGGCGGGCGCTTGCCGGCCTCGGGCAGCCGGGCCGCGCCGACGGCGTTGAAGGCGCGGACCAGCCGCGCGCCGGGCAACAGTTCCGCGGCGGCCGCGCCCGCGCCCTTTTCCCGCGCCCAGGCGCCGATCTCGCCGTCGCGATGCGCGAAGGGGTTGGTGGCATCCAGCACCAGGGCCTTGGCGGCGAGGTCGCGCCCGAAATCGCGCGCGAGTTGCGGCAGCGCGTGGTAGGGCACCGCCAGCAGCACGACGTCGGCGAAAGCCACGGCCTCGGCCGGCGTGCCCGCGCGGGCGCGGGCCCCGAGTTCGTCGACGAGGCTTTTCAATTGCTCGGGATGGCGCGAGGAGAACATCACCGAATGCCCGGCCTTCACCCACAGCGCGCCGAGCGTGCCGCCGATGCGGCCGGCGCCCAGCGTCGCGATCTTGAGCGATGCGGCGGACGCCGTTTGCGCGAGCGCCGCCCACGGCGAGACCGCCAGCGCCAGCACCGCCGCGCTTCCCGCCGCGGCACGAATGAAATCGCGGCGGCCTCGATCAATGAACGGGTTCTTGGACATTTCCGGCCTCCCTCGGTCGCGGCTGGGGCGGAATTTTAGCACAAATCGAGGCTCGTCTTGCAAACGTCGCTGGAGAAAATACCCGTCCTCTGCTACCGTCCACGCCGTTCAAGGGTTCATCTCGGGAATCTCAACTTAAGGAAGGTGGCGTGTGGTTAAATTCATTATGTCAGCCTTAGTGGTCATGGCATTTGCCTCAAGCGCTTATGCCCAAACCGGCCCGGCCAAGGCTCAGAAACCGACCCCGCAACAGAAGCTCGAGCCCGTCTTGCCGGCTCAGCCTCCGCAAGCTTCAACCGGCACGAAGCCCAGCATGGTCGGGGTGCCGACATCTCAGTTCAAGCCGCCGCCGCCTAAAATGAAAATGGTCGAGCCGCCGCCTCCGCCTAAGAAGTAGAAAGCAAGCAGCCTTCTGCTCGAGCATGATCCGCTGAAAGCGCGTCCCGAGTCGGGGATTGTCGTGCCGTTGGCGCGAGCCGCGAAAAATTAGGAGGAGACTGTGGGCAAGCTATTCGCACTGACCGCGGCGGTCGCCTTGTGCGCCGTCCCTGCGCTCGGCACGGCCAAGCCGATGGACGCGGCCGCGCCTCTTTCCTCTTTGGGGGCAAAGCACGGGGTGACGCCGTTGCTCGCGCAAGCGCAAGCCCCGGGTCGCCCGACCACGCCCCAAGAGCAGAAGAAACCGGCCCCTGCGCAACCGAACAAAGACCCGCTTGTTAATCGCCCGCCGCCGCCGCCGGGGACTCCTAATTTTCCGCCGCGGCCGCCCAACAACCCGCCCCTGAAGAACCCGCTCAACAAATAGCGGTCGCGGCGTCTCTTCCTTGCGCGAAGGCATGGGGCTTCAATCTTGCGATAGGCGAGGCGCTTTCGGCCGCGCGATCCGGGCGCGGCGCGTTTGGCGACTCCCTAGAACATGATGTTCTCGGATGGAACCGGCCGCGCCGGTTTGTCGGGCCGGACGGGCCCTTTGATCGCCAAGTCAACCCCGCCGGACGAGGGGACAGCCATGCCAGGCGGGGATCGGGGCCGTTATTATCCTCGATGCCCGTTCATGGTATCATTCTCACCGTGATCGATGGCCGTCATTCGAAGAGTACCGGACTGAAGGAGATGGAGCGATGCCGAAGTTCCCGGTGGAAATCTCGTTCCGCAACATGGACCATTCCGACGCTGTCGAGGCCAATATCCGTGAAAAGGTCGCGCAGCTTGAGCAGTTCTCCGACCGCATCCATTATATCCGGGTGATCGTGGAAGCGGAGCACCGGCACGGCCACCAAGGCCATATCTACGACGTCAACATCACCGTCGGCGTGCCCGGCAAGGACGTGGTGGTTGCCCGTACCGGCCCGCTGGATCATGCGCACGAGAACGTTTACGTCGCCGTCCGCGACGCTTTTCGGGCGGCGACCCGCATCTTGGAGGATCATGTCCGCATAAGCCGCGGCGACGTCAAATCCCATGAGGTGCCGCTGCATGGCCATGTGGTACGGCTCTTTCCGTATGAAGGATACGGCTTTGTCGAGACCTCGGATGGGCTCGAAGTCTATTTCCACAAGAACAGCGTCGTCGAAGGAACCTTCAACGCGTTGGAGGTCGGGATGGAGGTTCGCCTTGTCCTGGCCGAGAAAGAGAGCCTCAAGGGGCCGCAGGCCAGCACGGTCAGGCTCGTCGGCAAGCACCACGTGGTCCCGTGACGGGACAGGCGCTCGAGAAAATGGTGCCCAGGGACGGAATTGAACCGCCGACACTGCGATTTTCAGTCGCATGCTCTACCAACTGAGCTACCT
>CAYIQU010000007.1:0-14469 GCA_964365645.1 uncultured Hyphomicrobiales bacterium
CGGCCATCGGCGGCATCCTGGCTGGCGCCGATCCGCTGGCGGCCGATTTCCGGACCCCGGCGCTCGCCGCCGCCGGGCTTTCCCTGCTCGCCATGACGCTCGCCGCCGTGCGCCTTCCGGAATCGATGACGCCCGAGGCCCGCGCCGCCGCCCGCGCGGCGAAAATCCGGCCCTTCGCCGCCTGGCGCGACATGATGGGACGTCCGCGCCTGCGCCGGCTGGTCGGCCTGATGTTCGGTGCGACGTTCGTTTTCGCCGGCATGGAAGCGACCTTCGCCATGTGGTCGGAACGACAATTCGGCTGGGGACCGGAGCCGAACGGCTACCTCTTCGCGATGATCGGGATTCTGAGCGCCGCCATCCAGGGCGGGCTGATCGGACGCCTGGCCCATCGCTTCGGCGAGAGCCGGCTTATTCCCATCGGCGCGGCGCTTCTCGCCCTTGGGCTGGGGGCGATCCCGTTGGCCTCGAGTCCGATCCTGCTGGTTCCGGCGATGCTGCTGGCGGGTGCCGGATTCAGCCTGATGTCGCCCTCGCTCAGCAGCCTGATTTCGCTCGAAGCCGCGGAAACGGAGCGCGGCGCGGTCATGGGCCTTTCGCGCTCGGCCGCGACGCTGGGGCGCGTGCTGGGGCCGGCTTGGGGCGGGGCCGTGTTCGGCATGATCGGCAAGGACGCACCCTATGCCTTCGGGGCGGTCCTCATGCTGGCGCTGGTGCTGTTCGCCCACCGGGCATTGGTCGGCGCAAAGGCCGATTAGAATAGACCCTTCAGTCGAGGGCGAGCCGGCCGGCCGCGACGGCGGTCAATTCCTCGGCCAGGACTTCGGCCAGGACGCGGCCCGAACGCGTGTCGACCCATGCGCCCCGCGCGGCCTCGAATCGGTAGTGACTCGCGCCGCTGCGGGGCGAAGACAGCCAGATCTGGCGGTTTGGGGCGTGCTTGTTGAGGACGTACTGCCCGCCCGATTCCAAGGTGATGGTGAGAATGCCGCCCGAAAAGTCCACGTCGGCCTCGGCGCCCAGGCCCTCGTCCAAGGCCTCGGCGAAGCGCTCAAGGGCCGCGCCGGCCAGCCGGTCGAATTCGCTTTCGTCCAAGTCCGCCACGGTCTTTTCCCCCATTTAGTCCATGAAATCCAAGGCCCTTGCGCCGGGGCGGGGCCGTCTGTATATAGGCCGCCCGTTCGCCGGGACAATCCCCGATCCGTTCGCCGACGGCAAAACCCGAGAGAAAGCCGATGAAAAAGGACATTCACCCGGACTATCACGAGATCACGGTCATCATGACCGATGGAACGAGCTTCAAGACCCGCTCGACCATGGGCAAGACCGGCGATAGCCTGAGACTCGACATCGACCCCAAGACCCATCCGGCTTGGACCGGTGTCCACCGGCTTATGGACAGCGGCGGCCAGCTCGCCAAATTCAACAAGCGCTTCAAAAGCTTCGGCCTCAAGGGCTAAGCATTTCCGCGTCTTAGGCGCAGGTTCGGGCCGCCCCTCGGGGCGGCCTTTGCCGTTCCGGAGCATTCTTTCGCACACGAAACGGAAAAATCCCTGCGAATCCCGCCGATTAGGAGGGGCTGGGGTTTTCCTGGGGATATGTTTTTGTTAGTATGGCCTCCGATGCGGCTTCCAGAATGAAGCCGGGGGGACACCGGGGCCCGCCACGCGCGTGGGCATGCGCCCGGGCCGGATAGAATCCCGGCCGAGTCTGGTTGCCATGGAACATCGGGGAAATCGCGAGGGGGGCCGAGCGTCACCCCCCTCATGAGGCCGCGCGGCGACAGGACACGATGGGGATTCAAAGCAATATCGAGATCATGGTTCTGCAGGGCGAGCGGTGGATCATCCACGCCCGCTTTCCTGTGACCCGGAAGGACGACGCCATCGAAGAGGCGAAGTCCGTCGAACGCATCCCGGGGATCGCCGCGGTCAAGGTCATCAAGGACGTTTACGACCCGAAGCAGGGAACCAGCACCGAATATATCATCTATAAATCCGCCGGCGCGAAAGCATCCGAACCGTCCTCGGGAGCGGCGGGCACGTCCTCGAAACTATCCCCGGCCGAACAGTCGTGGATGACGGACGAAGAACCGGTCCGAAGCCGTCGCCAGGCGCGCGCCGCTCCATCCCCCGCGCCGAAGCCGAAAAAGAAGTCTCGTTCGTTCGCCAGCATCATGACCCGCCTGCTCGTCGTTTTGATCGTCAGCTTGCTGGCGGCGACGGCCGTCACCGCCACGCTGGTCTTCTCGATCAAGGAAACCACCTTCCTCGGCATTTCGCTGGTGGGCGATTCCGGCGCCAATTTCTATTTCGCCGTCTTCGTCGTCTCGTTCCTGCTCTGCGCCAGCTTCATGACGTCATCGTTGCTCGGCGGCGAGGGCATCGTCGTCCCCAAGGCTCATGTCGAGATGCCCAAGTTCGGCACCAAGCCGAAGCCTAAGCCCAAGCCCGCCCAAGCGCCGAAGCCGAGCGAGGCACCCCTGCCCGCGGAGGCCGCGGCAGCCGTGGAACCCCCGCAGCCCACGCCCGACGAACTCGCTCAGCAACTCCGCGAAGCCGCCGCCGCAATTCTCCAAGCCACCGGCCAGCAGCAGGAAGCCGCCGCCGAAGCGGAATCGCCCCAGGCCGAACCGGCCGCCGAGACGCTCGAACCCGCGCCGGCCGAGGTCGCCGCGCCGCCGTTGTCGCCGCACGCCGAAAAGCAGAAGTCCTACATGTTGCGCTTTCTCGGCCGCACTCTCGAACAAGTGTCTTCCACCCATCAGAAACTCGACAGTTACACCAAGTTCGGCCTCAACCTTTTTCTCTCCGGCGCCTGCGAGGTTCTTTCCCAGCAGCGCGAATTGAACGACGAAACTCGAACCCGAATCCTGGGCGACGGCGTTCAAACGCTCGGCTTCAAGCGCGAGCACGCCGCCGCGTTCGCCCAGAATTACGAAAGCTACCTGTTGCAGGATGCCCGCTACATGCAGATGTTCCAGGCGGGACGCAACGCCATGAACACCTATTTCACGGATGAAACCGAGGGATTGAAACACCTCACCGCCGCGATCGGCGATTGGAGTAGACCCAAGCCGAAGGAAGAGCAAAGCCAGGTCATCACGGTCATGTTCACCGACATGGTCGGATCGACCGCGTTGACCCAAAGCCGCGGCCAGCAGGTGGCGCAACAGGTGGTCCGCGCCCACAACCGCATCGTTCGCCAGGCGCTGACCCGTTTCAACGGCCGCGAGATCAAGCATACCGGCGACGGCATCATGGCGTCCTTCGCCCAGGCGTCGGGCGCCGTCGACGCCTCGATCCAGATCCAGAAGGACGTCGCCCAGCACAACCGCGACTATCCCGACTTGCCGCTCAAGCTGAAAATCGGCCTGAACACCGGCGAACCCATCGCCGAGGACGGCGATTTGTTCGGATCGACCGTCCAGCTTTCGGCGCGCATCACCGACAAGGCGACCGCCGACGAGATTTTTGTGCCCGATTCGGTACGCATTGTCTGCGCGGGACGGAACTATCGTTTCGTCAATCGCGGCGGCTTCGCCATGAAGGGCTTCGACGGCGACATCACCCTCTATGAGGTCATCTGGGACGAAGAGGTCTACGCCCGCAAGCAGGTCGCGCCGGCCGTGGCTTCCGCCCCCGCCCCGCGCCCGGCCGTCGCCGCCCAGCGCCCCGCGCCCCGCCCCGCCCCGGCCGCCCGGCCGACGTAAGCCTCGCCTCCCCGCTCAGGCGCGGAATTTCTCGAACACCGCGCGCATGGCCGGCGGGATCGGTTGCGGCCGTTCCGTCGCCCGGTCGATGAAGACGTGGACGAAATGCCCGGTCGCCGCCGGTTCGGGCGCGCCAGCGGTGAACAGGCCGATCTCGTAGGTGACGCTGCTGGTGCCGATCCGCCCGACGCGCAACCCGGCGTCCACCGTTTCCGGATAAGACACCGGGCGCCAATAGCGGCACATGCTTTCAACCGCGTAGGGAATGGCCGGGTCTTCGTGCCAATCGAGACCGCCCTCCTCCATCGAGAACCGAACGACGACGGCCTCGAAAAACCGATAGTACGTCACGTTGTTGACGTGACCGAGCATGTCGTTGTCCATCCAGCGGGTGGGGATGGACATGAAATAGCGGTAATCCTCGCGGCGCTCGCGGCGCCGTTCTTCCTGGGTCGCGGGGTCGGTCATGCCGGCGCCTTGATTTTTTCCAGCGCCTTGCGAATGCGCGGCGGCATGGGCGTCGGACGGTTGCCGCGGCGGTCGACGAAGACGTGGATGAAATGGCCCGCGGCGGCGGCGTCCTTCTCGCCCTTGCGGAAGATGCCGACTTCGTAGCGAACGCTGGAGTTGCCGAGTTTCCCGACCCGCAGGCCCGCCTCCAACGCGTCCGGATAGGCGACCGGCTTGAAGAACCGGCACATGGTCTCGACCGCGAAGCCGACGACATCGCCGGCGGCGATGTCCAATCCGCCCTTCTCGATCAGGTAGCAATTGATGACCGTGTCGAAGTAGGCGTAGTACGTCACGTTGTTGACGTGGCCGTAAACGTCGTTGTCGGCCCAGCGGGTCTGCAACGGCGTGAAATACCGATAACGGTCGCGGGTCTCGACCGGCGCTTTGCCGGTTTCCTCTTTAGGAGCGGTCTTCTTTTTCTTCGTCGTCATGCAATCCTCGCAATGGCGGCGCTGACCGCCGCCGGATCCTCGATCATGACCATGTGCCCGCATCCCGGGATGGCGACCGTCGTCGCGCCCGCGATCGCGGCGGCGATTTTTTGCGCTTCCTTAGGGGGTGTCATGCGGTCCGCCTCGCCCCAGATCACCGCCGCCGGGCAGCGGACCCGCGCCGCCGCCTCGATCGCGTCCCGATAGGCGTCGCAGGCGGCGAGATCGACGCCGAGCGCGCCGCCGAGAGCGTGCTCCAGCAACCGCCGGCCGTACCCGCGCATCCACAGGCCGGGTGCCGGATTGCCGCCGATGCGGCCGCGCTCGCCGAAGCCCCAGGCGACGATCATGTCCACCGCTTGGGCCTTGCCGGCGCGGGCCGCGGCGAGCAAATCGGGGTGAACCGCCATGCGCGCCGCCGTGCCGGCCAAGGCAAGCCCCTTGGCGCGCGACCCCAGACGCCCGGCGGCCTCGAGCGCCACCAGCGCCCCCATGCTGTGGCCGACCAGAACGGCGTCCTTGACGCCCAGCGCATCCAAAACATCCACGACCCAGGCCGCCATGTCGCCGATGGTCCGGCGCGCCTCGCCGCCGGAGCGGCCATGGCCGGGAAAATCCGGCGCCAGCACGGCGCGATTGCCGTGGGCGAAGCGCCGGGTCTGAAAACTCCAGACCGTGTGATCCATCCCCGCACCGTGCAGAAAAACGAGCACGCGTCCCTTCGCGTCGAAGGGCCGGCCGCCCGTGGCGGCGAAAACGCGGGAACCGGCCACCTCTAATTCCATGCGGCGAACCCCATTGCGTTACGCCTTTTGCGAGGCCTTGAGGGCCTGGTCGAGGTCGCCGATCAAATCGGCCGCGTCCTCGAGGCCGACCGAAAGCCGCACCAAATCCTCGCCGATGCCGGCGGCTTTGAGCGCGGCGGCGTCCATCTGCTGGTGCGTGGTGCTGGCGGGATGAATGACCAGCGACTTGGCGTCGCCGACGTTGGCGAGATGGGAGAATATCCCGAGCCGCTCGATGAAGCGCCGGCCCGCCTCGCGGCCGCCCTTGATGCCGAAGCTCAGGATCGCGCCGGCGCCCTTGGGCAGGACCCTTTTCGCCAGCGCGTGATCGGCGTGCGAGGGCAGCGACGGATGATTGACCCAGGCCACCGCCGGGTGGGTGGAAAGGAACGCGGCGACGGCCTCGGCGTTGGCGACGTGACGCGCCATGCGCACCGGCAGCGTTTCGATTCCCTGAAGGATGTAGAAGGCGTTGGCGGGACTCAAGCACGCGCCGAAATCGCGCAAGCCTTCCGCGCGGGCCCGCGCGACGAAGGCGGCCGGGCCGTATTCGTCGGCGAAGACCAAGCCGTGATAACCGGGATAGGGTTCGGTCAACGTCGGGAACAGCGGCTGGCCGTCTTTCCCCCGCGCCGCCGCCCAGTCGAACCGGCCGCCGTCCACCAAGGCGCCGGCGATGGCGATGCCGTGGCCGCCCAGGAACTTGGTCGCCGAATGCATGACGATGTCGGCCCCGAAGTCGAACGGCCGGCAGAGGTAGGGCGTGGCGAAAGTCGCGTCCACCATCAGGGGAAGATTGTGATCGTGGGCGATCTTGGCGACGGCGGCGATGTCGAGCACCTCGAGGCCGGGATTGCCCAGCACCTCGGCGAACAGCAGCCGGGTTTCGGGACGGATCGCGGCGCGGAAGGACTCAGGACTGCGCACGTCGACGAAGGTCGTCGTGATGCCGAAGCGCGGGAACGTGTAGTTGAAGACGTTGTGGCTGCCGCCGTAGATGGAGCCCGAGGAAACGATATGCCCGCCGGTCCCCATCAAGGTCGCCACCGCCAGATGCAGCGCCGCCTGCCCGCTGGCCGTGGCCACCGCGCCGACGCCGCCTTCGAGGGCGGAGAGTCTTTCCTCCAACACCGCGACGGTCGGATTGGAAATGCGGCTGTAGATGTAGCCGGGCCGTTCCAGGTTGAACAGCTCGGCCGCCTGATCGACGCCCTCGAACACATAGGACGTGGTCTGGTAAATGGGCACGGCGCGGGCGCCGGTCGCCGGATCGGGTTGCTGGCCGGCGTGCAGGCTCAAGGTATCGAAGCGGAGGTCCTTGGGATCGGTCATGGCACCCGAACAGAAACGGGGCCGCCTTGTGTCGGGCGGCCCCTTTGTTTGTAAAGCCTCTAACCTGTCAAACTCGCCTGAAAACAACGCCAGCGGGAAAACTCTAGCCACCCCCTATAGCCCGGTCAAGCGGGCCCAAAAAAACGCCGCCCCAGAGGGGCGGCGAGTTTAACAGGGAGGCATCAAAAAACGGGATGATCGTTGCATCCCGGAGTCACCACTCTAGGCACCACCCCTTAAATTAAGTTTAATGGGTCCACCCTCCCCGGAAACCAAGGCCCCGCCCCCCATGGACGCCCTCATCGCCTGGAGCATCTTGATCTTCGGAATCGGCCTGCCGGCGGTTCACGTCCTGCTGTCGAGGGCGGCGGGCGGCTGGAGACCCCCGCCCGCCGGGCGCTGCCCGTTCGGGCCGCGCGCGGGCTGGCTGATCGTGGTGACGCTGCTGCCCTTCGTCGGCTGGCTGATGTTCGCCTCGGCGATGCGTAAACGGCGAAACCCTATTTCTTGAAAAACGATTCGGCGCCGTGGCGGGCGGATTGCTTGGCGCCGATGGCGGCGCGGACGCGCGCGATTTCCGCTTCCAGATCGGCGATATAGTCCTTCAGCGCCTCGATCGACATGTCGTCGAGGTTCCGAGGCGCGGGTTTCTTCGGGCGCGGCTCGAGATCGTCGGCATCCATGGGCATGGTCCCTTCGGCGGGCGATGGCTCTTGCCCGTCGCCCGCCAACATACTAGAGGAACCCGCCGTCCCCAAGACGACCCCCTTGCCCCTGGAGCGGAGAAATCCCCCAATGACCGAACCCATGCGCTGCGTTGAAATCGCCGAGGGCGGCGGACCGCCCGAAGTCCTGCGCCCCGCCAGCCGCCCCCGTCCCGCCCCGGGCAAGGGCGAGGTCTTGATCCGCGTCGCGGCGGCCGGCGTCAACCGTCCCGACGTGTTGCAACGCCAGGGCGGCTATCCGCCGCCGCCGGGCGCCAGCGACATTCCCGGCCTGGAGGTCGCGGGCGAAATTGTCGCGACGGGCGAGGGCGTCAACGAATGGAAGGCGGGCGACACGGTCTGCGCGCTCATCACCGGCGGCGGGTACGCCGAATACGTCGCCGCGCCCGCGCCCCAGTGCCTGCCCATCCCGAAAGGGCTTTCCCCGGTCGAAGCCGCGGGCCTGCCCGAAACCTTCTTCACCGTCTGGACCAACCTTTACGAACGCGGCCGACTGCAAAAGGGCGAGACGTTGCTGGTCCACGGCGGCTCCAGCGGCATCGGCACCACGGCGATCCAAATCGCGAGCCGACTGGGCGCGCGCGTTTTCATCACCGCCGGCAGCGCCGACAAATGCGCCGCGTGCGAAAAACTAGGCGCCGCCAAGGCGATCAACTACCGCGAAACGGATTTCGTCGAGGCGATCAAGGCGCTGACC
The DNA here is from genome assembly GCA_964365645.1 of uncultured Hyphomicrobiales bacterium. Lineage (GTDB taxonomy): Bacteria > Pseudomonadota > Alphaproteobacteria > Rhodospirillales > 2-12-FULL-67-15 > 2-12-FULL-67-15. The sequence goes on from CAYIQU010000007.1 coordinate 8,196, forward strand.
GGCGGCAAGGGCGTCGACGTCATTCTCGACATGGTCGGCGCCGACTACATCGAGCGCAACATCCGCTGCCTCGCCGCCGAGGGCCGGCTCGTTTCCATCGGCTTCCAGAAGGGATCCAAGGCGGACGTCAACTTCATGCCGGTCATGCTCAAGCGCCTGACCATCACCGGCTCGACGCTGCGCATCCAAAGCGTCGCCAACAAGGGCCGCATGGCCGCCGCGCTCAAGGCCACCGTCTGGCCCTTGATCGAGGAGGGCGCCATCCGCCCCGTCATTCACGCCACCTTCCCGCTGGAAAAAGCCGCCGAAGCCCATCGGCTGATGGAAAGCAACGCGCATATCGGCAAGATCATCCTGACGGTTTAGAGCCAAAAAGCCGGAGCGGATTGATTTTCCTCGATTTTTTAATGCCTTGGACCTCGTTTCCAGGTTTGACCGGACCTTACCGCAACCGGTATAACGGCCCCTGCGGTTTCCCCCCTCTGGCTCGCTGGAGCCAAGGCCCTGTTCCGTCCGCGTGGACCCGGGCAGGGGCGGCTGGTTTTGTCCCTTAAGGGTCGGATTTTTCTTTTTAGAAACGGAAGAACAAGAACGATGGCACGCCCCCTGATGCCTAAGGCCACCGCCGTTTGGCTGATCGAGAACACGTCGTTGAGTTTCGACCAGATCGCCGACTATTGCGGTCTGCACGCGCTCGAGATCCAGGCCATCGCCGACGGCGAGGTTGCCGGCGGGATGCACGGCATCAACCCCGTCGCCGCGGGCGATCTGACCATGGACGAGATCGAACGCTGCCAAAAAAATCCCGCGGCCCGGCTCAAGGCCGAAAAGCCGACGATCCCGCAGCCCAAGGCCCGCCCCAAGGGCGCGCGTTACACCCCCGTCGCCAAGCGCCAGGAGCGCCCCGACGCCATCGCCTGGCTTCTGAAGAACTATCCGGAACTGGGCGACGGACAGATTTCGCGGCTGCTCGGCACCACCAAGTCGACCATCGCCTCGATCCGCGACCGTTCGCACTGGAACGCGCCCAACATCAAGCCGCAAAATCCGGTCAACCTCGGCCTGTGCTCCAGCGCCGATCTGGAAAAAGCCATCGCGCTGGCTCGCACGCGGATTCGCAACGCCCAGGCGCGCGCCGATAAAGCCGCCCGGCTCGCCGCGGCCGATGCCGCGGCGGCGGCGGCGGCGGAAACCCCGGCGCCCGAGGACGAGAAGGACGGCCCCAGCGGCTCTTCCGGCACCACCGGCTGATTTCCGGCGGCCGGGAACGGCGCGGCGACGTCTGACAAGGCTCTAAAGGACGCGCGGTTCCATGACTCACCCCCTCTTCGCGGATGCCCAGCGGATTCCCGTGCGCGCGCTCTTGTTGGGCGAACGCATCGACGTGCGCGCCTTCGGCCCCGGCGACCGGCTGGCCGCCGCGCCGCTTCTGGTGCGCGCGGGTTCGGGCCGCGCCGCCGCCGTGCTGCGCTACGGCGCGGTCGTGCTGTTCAACATGGACGCCGCCGAGGCGGAATCGTTCCTGGAAGCGATTCGGCCGCACATCGTCGATCCCTATCCCGAACCCGACGTCGAGATGGCGACGATTGCCATCGCCCCGGGCGGCGACGGCGCCGTCGAGGCGGGCGGAACCATCGTCCTGCCCGCGCCCTCCCTTGAGCGCCTCCAGATCGTCGCCACGATCCTGGCGAAAAGCGTCGTGCTGGGATTCTACGAGCGCAGCCTAGCGGCCGTGTTCGACCGGATCGAACCCATCGCCACCGGCCTCAAGCGCCACGGCCGCACCGGCGCCGAGGCGCGCGAGCTTTTGCGCCAGATCGGCGACGTCCTCTTGATGCAACACAAGATGGTCGGCCGCGTCGAGATGGGCGAAAAACCCGATCTGCTCTGGGATCATCCCGAACTGGAACGGCTGTACGCCCGCCTGCGGGACGAATACGAGCTGACCGACCGCGAACGGGCGCTGAACCGCAAACTCGAACTGATCTCGCGCACCGCGTCGACCGCGCTGGATATCCTGGAGAACCGGCGGACGCTGCGGGTCGAATGGTACATCGTCGCCCTGATCGCCTTCGAGATCACGCTGACGCTCTACGACATGTTCTGGGCGGGACCGTGACCTTACGCCGTCAACCCTGGCGCTTGTTTTCCTTGGCGTAGCCGAGCTTGGCCAGCGCGGCGGCGATTTCATCGAGAATGACCGGATCGTCGATGGTCGCGGGCGGCTTATAGGGTTCGCCGTCGGCGATCTTCTGCATGGTGCCGCGCAAAATCTTGCCCGAGCGGGTCTTGGGCAAGCGCTGCACGACGGTCGCGGTCTTGAAGGCGGCGACGGGGCCGATCCGGGCGCGGACCATCTGCACCACGTCGCGCGCGACGTCCTCGGACGCGCGCTTGACGCCGGCCTTAAGCAACAGGAACCCGAGCGGCACCTGCCCCTTGAGCGCGTCGGCGACGCCGATCACCGCGCATTCGGCGACGTCGGGATGCGAGGCCAGCACCTCCTCCATCGCGCCGGTCGACAGGCGATGGCCCGCGACGTTGATGATGTCGTCGGTGCGGGCCATGATATAGAGATAGCCGTCCTCGTCCTTGTAGCCCGCGTCGGCGGTCTTGTAGTAGCCGGGAAACTCGGCGAGATAGGCATCCTTGTAGCGCTGGTCGGCGTTCCACAGCGTCGGCAACGTTCCCGGCGGCAGCGGCAGTTTGCAACAGATCGAACCGATGGTGCCCGCCTTGACGATCGCCTTGGCGTCGTCGAGCACGTCCACCTGCCAGCCGGGCACCGCCTTGGTCGGCGAGCCGGGCTTGATGGGAAAGCGGTGCAACCCCATGCAGTTGGACGCGATCGGCCAGCCGGTTTCGGTCTGCCACCAGTGGTCGACAACCGGGCGCTTGAGCGCGTTTTCCGCCCAGTGCAGCGTGTCGGGGTCGGTCCGCTCGCCCGCCAGGAACAGGATTTTAAAGCGCGACAGGTCGTACTTTCTCATCAGTTCGGCGTTCGGGTCCTCGCGCTTGATGGCGCGGAACGCCGTCGGCGCGGTGAACAACATCTTGACGCCGTGGTCCGCGATCACCCGCCAGAACGCGCCCGCGTCCGGGGTGCCGACCGGCTTGCCCTCGTACAAAATCGTCGTGCAGCCCTGCAACAGCGGCGCGTAGACGATATAGGAATGCCCGACCACCCAGCCGACGTCGGACGCGGCCCAATAAACGTCGCCCGGATCGGTGTCGTAGACCGCTTTCATCGTCCATTTGAGGGCGACGGCATGGCCGCCGTTGTCGCGCACCACGCCCTTGGGTTGGCCGGTGGTGCCCGAGGTATACAGGATGTAGAGCGGATCGGTCGCCGCCACCGGCACGCAATCGGCCGGCGCGGCCTTGGCTTCCGCCTCGTCCCAGTCGAGGTCGCGGCCCGGTTTCAGCTCGGCCTTGGCCTGCGGCCGCTGCAAAACGATGCAGGCGCTGGGCTTGTGCTTGGCCATGTCGATGGCGCTGTCCAGCAACGGCTTGTACGGAATCACCCGGTTGACCTCGATGCCGCAGGACGCCGTCAAGATCGCCTTCGGCTTGGCGTCGTCGATGCGCACCGCCAACTCGTTGGGGGCGAACCCGCCGAACACCACCGAATGAACCGCGCCCAGCCGCGCGCAGGCGAGCATGGCCATCGCCGCCTCGGGCACCATGGGCATGTAGAGGATCACCCGGTCGCCCTTGGCCACGCCCTGGGCGGCGAGCATCCCGGCGATGCGGGCGACGCGGTCCTTGAGTTGGCGATAGGTGAACGTGCGGACCTGGCCGGTGACGGGGCTGTCGTAGATCAAGGCGGCCTGGTCGGCGCGGCCTTCCTCGACGTGCCGGTCGACGGCGTTGAAGCAGGTGTTCATCTCGCCGCCCACGAACCAGCGGTAAAAGGGCGCGTTGGCGGAATCGAGGACTTTCGACCACCGGCGGGTCCAACGGATGCCCTCGGCCGCCTCGGCCCAGAACCCCTCGGGGTCCTTGAGCGAGCGCGCGTGGGCGACGTCATAGGGATTCGACATGGCCTGCCCTGTTTTTCGTTTTCCCAGGGCCCTCATTGGCCGGGGCCCTCCAGGCAAGTTTGCGGCAAAACAACTTTTTTTGCCAGCGCGGTTTGTGGCAAAGTTCCCCTTCCCGTTCCGACCGGAGATTTTCGCGCCATGACCACCCCGCGCGCCCGACGTCCCTCCATCTACGACAACGACCTCGACCGCAACGCCGCCAACTTCGCGCCGCTGACGCCGCTGTCTTTGCTGGAGCGCGCGGCCAGCGTCTATCCCGACCACCCGTCCGTGATCCACGGCCGCAAGCGATTCACTTGGGCCCAAACCTATGCCCGCTGCCGCCGGCTGGCGAGCGCGCTCGCCCAGCGCGGAGTCGGCTATGGCGATACCGTCGCGGTCATGGCCCCCAACACCCCGGAAATCTACGAGGCCAGTTTCGGCGTGGCCATGCTGGGCGCGGTGGTCAACACCTTGAACGCGCGCCTCGACGGCGAGGCCATCGCCTTCTGCCTCAACCACGGCGAGGCCAAGGTCCTGCTGACCGACACCGAATTCTCGCCCACCATCAAGGCGGCGCTGCCCAAGCTGGACCGAAAAATCTTGGTCGTCGACGTCGTCGATTCCGAATACGACGGCCCCGGCGAGCGGCTGGGCGAAACCGATTACGAAGCCTTCCTCGCCGGCGGCGACCCCGACTTCGCCTGGATCATGCCCGACGACGAATGGGACGCCATTTCGCTCAACTACACCTCGGGCACCACCGGCAACCCCAAGGGCGTCGTTTACCACCATCGCGGCGCGTACCTGAACGCGCTGTCCAACATCGTCGGCTGGAACATGGGGCACCACCCCATGTACCTGTGGACGCTGCCCATGTTCCATTGCAACGGCTGGTGCTTCCCGTGGACGATGGCCGCCGTCGCCGGAACCAGCGTGTGCTTGCGCCGGGTCAGCGCCGCCACCATCTACGCCGCCATCGCCGAGCATAAGGTGACCCACTTCTGCGGCGCGCCGATCGTGCTCAATTTCGTCATCAACGCGACCGAAGCCGAACGCAAGCCTCTGCCCCACACGGTCCACGTCATGACCGCCGCCGCCCCGCCGCCGCCGGCGACCTTGGCCGACATGCAGCGGGCCGGTTTCGACGTCACCCACGTCTACGGCCTCACCGAGACCTACGGCCCCGCCGTGATCTGCTCGTGGCACCCGGAATGGAACGACCTGCCGATCGAAAAACAGACCCAGCTCAAATCCCGCCAGGGCGTGCGCTATCACGTGCTGGAGGGCCTGACGGTGATGAACCCCGAAACCATGACCCCGGTGCCCGCCGACGGCGAGACCATGGGCGAGGTCATGTTCCGCGGCAATATCGTGATGAAGGGCTATTTGAAAAACCCGAAGGCGTCCGCGGAGGCCTTCGCCGGCGGCTGGTTCCACTCGGGCGATCTCGGCGTCATGCAACCGGACGGCTATATCCAGCTCAAGGACCGCTCCAAGGACATCATCATCTCGGGCGGCGAGAACATCTCCTCGATCGAGGTCGAGGGCACGATCGCCGCGCACCCCGCCGTGCTGATGGCCGCCGTGGTCGCCAAGCCCGACGAGAAATGGGGCGAAACGCCGTGCGCCTTCGTCGAGCTGAAACCGGGCCAGGCCGCGACCGAGGACGACATCATCGCCTTTTGCCGCGAGCGGCTGGCGAAATTCAAATGCCCGCGCCACGTGGTCTTCGGCCCGCTGCCGAAAACCTCGACCGGCAAGATCCAGAAGTTCAAGCTGCGCGAAATGGCGAAGGGGGCGTAATCCCCCTACCCCGCCAGCCCCAAAAACACCATCAGCGCGCGGTCGAGGCGACCGATCTCCTCGTCCGCGAGCTTTCCGAAACAACGACCGATCTGGTCGCGGCGAACGGTCACGATCTTATCGACCATGATCCAGGAAACATGAACGAGATTGTTCCCGGCGTCCGGTTCGAGCCGGAGCCTCAAAAGCGGCATCTCCACTTGCTCACCCGTCAGCAAACAGACCGCGACCGATCTTATCTCCTGAAACTCGTCGGACTGCACGATGACCGCCGGACGGAGTTTCCCGGCATAGGGACCGCCCGCCGCCGTGGTGACGAGGTCGCCGCGTTTCACCGTTTCGGCCAGTCGGCGATGGCTTCAATGAAATCCATCGTTTCCCGTTCGCCGGGAGAATTGGCGATCAGGCGCGATTGGCGGCGGGCCTCGGCCTTGAAGGCGGGCGAG
>CAYIQU010000008.1:0-13534 GCA_964365645.1 uncultured Hyphomicrobiales bacterium
ACGGCCTTAGCGGGAGGGGCGGATTTCATTGCCATGGTCGGTTACGGTCGCTTCGCCTTTCACCGCTGAACCATGAACGCCGCGAGCACGATCAGGCTTGCGATAACGATCGAAATGACCGCGGACGTCTGTTGCCCCTTGGTCAGGGCGCTGGATTGCTCCTGGCCGGTGCCCTCGGCGTCGCGGATTTCGGCTTCGGCGGCGGCGAACGCGGCTTGGGCGGCGAGATAGCCTTCATGATCCTGCCGACGTTTGTCGACATTATCGATCAGGTTGAACAATTCGGGCAGGCTGCCTTGGCGGACGAGACGGGGGATTTCCTTCTCGATTTCGCGCCGGGTGGCGCGGCTGTGATAAGTGTTGATGGACGGGCCGAGGAGTCCCCCGATCCATCCGGCCAGGCCGAGCAACCCATCCATCTTCAACCGCCATTGCACGAAGGCAAGCAGGCTGAGCATTCCGATCAGCGACGTCTCCGCGCGGGGCGAGGCCAGGGCCTTGAGGTGCGGATCGATATCCTGATGAAACCGTGCGGCGATGAACGCGGCGATGTGGCGATCCATCGGGCGGGTTTTGGGATCGACCCGGCTGGCCGCGCGATCGAGCGCCGGGAGAAGCTCCTCGATCCGGATGATGTAGTCCTCGGCGACCAACGGGCTTTGACACGGCAGGGACGGATTCATCTCGTACAGGCATCGCTCGATGCCGAATCCATAATCGTTATTCTGGAGAAAGGTTCGAATCTGGGAAAAGACCCGGGTCCCCGTCGGCGTCTCCGGCCCGAAATTGACGGGATGGCTGTACCAGGCCGCGGGATATTCGCGCAGGATGACTTCCGCCGGCGCCTGGGCCTCGCCGCGCCGCAGCAACTCGACCGCCAGCGCCGATCCGAAGCCGTCGGGCATGCAGGAGAAGCCCTTGTAGCGAATAGGCCCCTTGGGATCGAGGGCCATGGCGACCTTGGCGACCAGGTGATCGTCGCTGGATGTGGGGGCCGTGGGGTTGGCGCGGGTCTGCTCAAGCGCCATTTTGACACGATCGGCCGCTTCCGGGTCGGTCAAGGCGCGCCGAATCCAGGTATCGAGATCGGTGTCGCGGAGCAACTTGGCCGCCTCGGCGACGTGCTGGGTCATGCCGCGCGCCAGCGTCCGGGTCGTGATGTGAGACCGGCCGGCGAGAACGATCGGCATGTCTGTTTTGGTCGAAGCCCGACGCTGCATGGGCGTCATCTTGAGTCCGTTCAGCCAGCCGTCGATTTGCTCGAGGCCCCATCGCTCGTCCAGCCGATCGGTCAGCATTCCCCGCAGCGGTTCGAGCAGGGGCAACGGAACGCGGATGCTGTTGCTCAAGGCGCCGGCCGAACCGTGTTCGATTTTGGCCGCGAGAAGATCGTCCTCGCTCAGTTTCGCCGCGGGCAAGGGTTCGAACAGGGCGGCGATGATCGATACGCCGAGGGCGTAAATGTCGTCGCGCAGTTCACCCTCGCCGCGGCCGCCGGGACCGGCGAGGGCACGGTCGAGGGACTCGCAGAGAACCGGCTGGTCGAATCCGGGCGGAACGACGGTGCCGTCGCCGAGAACGGCGTCCTCCCGCGCCTCGTCCATGAAGAAGATGTTGCTGGTGCGGATTTCCCGGTGGGGAATGCCGAGACCCGACAAGGTGTGCAGGGCGGCGACCAGCGGATTGATGAAGCGGCGGGTGATTTCATGCTCGGAAATCCGCAGTTTTCCCGACTCGAGGAGATCCGAGACCCGTCCGCCGAGGGGCTGTTCGTAAATGACCGCCATGCACTTCTGGCCCAGCGGCGACCAAAACACGGGACCATAGTCGATCAAGGACAGCAGGCCGCGACCCGTCACGCCCTTGAGCGCGGCCATCATGCCGGTGCGCGGCGGCAGGCCCGGCGTGCAGACCAGGGCGAACAATTTGTATGCCGGATCGCGACGGTCTTCCGCGACGAAGGCCTTGGCGGAAGGCAGGTCGAGGTGGGCAAGCGGACGCGAAGGAAAAACCGTGTATCGATCACGGAGAATCCCCACGTCTCCCCCCTCGCGGGAGGGCGCGCCTGTTCGTGCGACCGCTACAGCTTCTGCCATCCGGCCCTTCCCTCAACTCGTCTCTTCTGGGGGCGGATACTAACGGATTTTAGCGGGTGTCGCCTCAGAAAATACGAAAAAAGCCTTAACCAGCCGGGGAATCCGGGAGATGGCTCGGCCTAATCCGGGGCGGTATATGGTAAATGCCCTCAGTCGGCGAAGGGGTCGTGGACCAAGATGGTGTCGTCGCGCTCGGGGCTGGTGGACAGAAGGCCCACGGGGGCTCCGATCAACTCTTCGATGCGGCGGATGTACTTGATCGCGGTGGCCGGCAGATCCGCCCAGGAACGCGCCCCGCGGGTGCTGGCGCTCCAGCCTTCCATGGGTTCATAGATAGGTTCGACCCGGCCTTGGCGCGTGGTGGACGCGGGCAGGTGATCGAGCGTCTCGCCGTCGAGCCGATAGCCGATGCAGACCTTCAGTTCCTTGAAGCCGTCGAGCACGTCGAGCTTGGTCAGCGCGATGCCGTTAATGCCGTTGACCCGGACCGCCTGGCGCACGAGCACGGCGTCGAACCAGCCGCAGCGGCGCGGCCGGCCGGTGACGGTGCCGAATTCGCGCCCGCGCTCGCCGAGGGCGCGGCCGATGTCGTCGTTCAACTCGGTCGGGAACGGGCCGCTGCCGACGCGCGTCGTGTAGGCCTTGGTGATGCCAAGGACGTAATCGATGGCTCCCGGACCCTGGCCGGATCCCACCGCGGCTTGGGCGGCGACGGTGTTGGACGACGTGACGAAGGGATACGTGCCGTGATCGATATCGAGCATCGTGCCTTGGGCGCCTTCGTAGAGAATGCGTTTTCCGGCCCGGCGGCTTTCGTCCAGGCGCTCCCATACCGCGCCGGCATAGGGCAGAACCTTGGGCGCGACCTCGAGCAACTCGCTGAGCAATTGCCGGCGATCGAGTTCCGGCAATCCCATTCCCCGCAGCAAGGCGTTGTGGTGGAGCAGCATCGCGTCGATCCGCGCGCCGAGAAGCTCGGGATCGGCGAGATCGCCCAGGCGAATGGCGCGGCGCGCGACTTTGTCCTCGTAGGCCGGGCCGATGCCGCGGCCGGTGGTGCCAATCTTGCCGGCGCCGGCCACCTGTTCCCGCGCCTGGTCCAGGTTGCGGTGCAGCGGCAGGATCAACGGCGCGTTCTCCGCCACCAGCAGATTGCCGGGCCGAATCTCGATGCCTTGCTTGCGGACCGTCTCGATTTCCGACAGCAGCGCCCAGGGATCGAGAACGACGCCGTTGCCGATGATGGAGAGCCGGCCGCGAACGACGCCCGACGGCAGCAGGCTGAGCTTGTAGGTCACGCCGTCGATGACCAGCGTGTGACCGGCGTTGTGGCCGCCCTGAAAGCGGACGACCACGTCGGCGCGCTCGGACAGCCAGTCGACGATCTTGCCTTTGCCTTCGTCGCCCCACTGGGCGCCGACCACCACCACATTAGCCATTGCGCGAAATTCCTTTGCTTGCGTGAATCAAATCTTGTCGACGGGAACGATTTGTCCGTCGCGCCAGAGATGGGTGCAGCCGGAGGCGCGGGCCGCGGCGATGGGATCGGAATCCGCGGTCAGCGCGGCCAGCGTGATCCATCCCTCGCGGCGTAGGTTCCGGCGTTCCGCCGCCGGCACGGCCAGGGGCAGATAAAGCCGTCTCTCCGCCGCCGGGCGGGGAAGCGCGGCCAATAGCGTGTCGGTGAAAAGCGTCAGTCCGGTCGCGGGGTCGGCCGCGCCGTTGCCGGCGCGATAGCGCCCGCCGCTCCCCAATTCGCCGCGCACGGCGCCGGCGAAAAAAGTGAAGGTCACGCCGGTGTGGTACTCGAATCCGCGGTTTTCCACCGGATCGACGGTCAATTGAACCGCCGCGCCGCCCAGTTGGGCGAGCCCATCGGCGACGCGCCGCACGACCTCGGCCAAGGTCGAACGCTGGGCCGCCGCCGCCGGGGGCAGGTCCAAGGCCTCCAGGGCCTTGAGCGTGCGCTCGGCCGGGCCGACGGCCGCCAGCAACGCGCCCAAGAGCGTGGTCAATTTCGGATCGAGCACGTCGCCGAGCGCGGCGACGCCGGCGGCATCCTTGCGATCCAGCGCCAGCCGCAGCCGGGAAAGCGCCTTGGCCTCGATCGATCGCCCGGCCAGCAGCGCGGGAATCAGGGTGGGAATGCCGAGATCGACGCTGAGTCCCCGGACGCCCACGTCGCTCAGCGCCTCGATGCCCATCAGGACGATCTCGGCGTCGGCGGCGCCGGAATCCGCGCCGATCAACTCGGCGCCGATCTGCCCGAACTGGCGTTCGGGACGCAGTTGAGTTCCCTTCACCCGGAGAACCTGGCCGGCATAGCTGAGGCGGAGCGGACGCGGCCGGTTCTTGAGGCGCGTGGCCGCGATCCGCGCCACCTGCAAGGTCATGTCCGGCCGCAAGGCCATCATGCGGTGCGAATCCGGGTCCATCAGGCGGAACGTCTGGCCGCCGAGGCCCGTGCCGCTGCCCGACAGGAAGCTTTCCTCGAATTCGAGTAGCGGCGGTTTGACCCGCTCGTAGCCATGGCGGGTAAAAAGCGCGACCAGACGGCCGACGATGTCGGCCTCGAAGGAGGCATCGGGCGGCAATACATCCCGCAAGCCGGCCGGCAATAGGGCGTTATCCATGGATTCGGTCATGACGCGGACATGATGAGGGCGGGCGGTCGGCCGGAACGGACACGACAGCCCGCGCTATTGCAAATTGAACGGTTGGCGGCTGATCGTTCGGCCGAGATTCTGGACGATCGCCGGAACCATGGCTCGATCGAGTTCGGCGCGTTCGCCGTGGGACAGATTGGCGATGGTCCAGCCCTGCCACAGGCGCCGGCCGCTGGTCTTGTCGTCGAGAGTGGCGTCGATGCGATAGGAGCTCGGCGTCGTAATGGTCGTGCCGCCGTGGCCTTGGTTGAGCAGCCCGCCGGTGGCGCTGTCGAAGATGTTGACCTTGGCGTGCGCGTATTCGCCGCCCTCGCGCCCGCCTTCGGCCTTCAGTTCGAGAAGGGTGCGACGCCCCGTTTCCGACCAGGCGCCGATCTCGTCGCGCGTGGAAAAGTTCAAGGTCAGGGGCGCGGTTTGGGCGACGCCGAAGCCGCGGGCGCGCAACGCGTCCTCGATCGCGGCCTTGATTTTCATGTTGGCGTCGGAATTGTCGAGCGGCCGAACGGCCAGCGTCGCCCCCTCGGGGATCGGCTGATACGCCACGGCGTTGACGATTCCTTGCGGCGCGGCGGGTTGCGCCGCGGCCTTGCCGGCGTCCTGGGCGCCGGCCGTGAAGGCGACCGACAGGATCGCCCCGGCGACGGCCAGGGCATGGACGTGAATACGCGCGAACGAAACGGGGCTCATCGGCGGTCCTTCGGAATCCCAGGGGGCATTGGCGGCAGAACTCGGGTCCGGCTTGGACGTGGAAGCGGTCCCGTCGGCCCCGGCTCGCCAAATCATCAGTTTTCCCCTGTATTCTGTCAACTGCTCCTTGCCCCGAACGGCCGGATTCGGAGCGGAAAACCGGGGAAAAGGCGGTCCGGGACGCCCGCCCGCGCTCGGGGGAGGGGCCGCGTGCCCCGTCACAAGCGGGGATGCAGGGGGCGGCGCGGGGTGTTGCCGATGTCGAAATGCAGAAAGGCGAGCAGAAGGACGCTGCCGAGAATAACGGGCAAGGCGGCCAGCACGACCGTGCCGGCGGTCGCGGGAATGCCGGTGGCGATGCTGGCGCTCCAATGGACGAGTCCATAAAGGGTGCCGAAGGCGACCAGCGCGATGCCCAGGACAAGCTCGATCGACGCGGCGGTGAAATCGCGCAGGAAATAGGAATAGAACACGCGCTGGGCGGCGTTGCGCAGATGCTTGAGCGCGAACTCGCCGATCACGTTCGGGATGCGCAGCGTGCTCCGTTCGGCGCCGTACCGTGCGCGCATCGGAACGTCGACGACGACGGCGCGCAGCAGATAAAGCCGGAACAGCATGTCCGATTCGAAAAAATACGAATGGCTGATCTTGTCGAAGGGAAGCGCGCGGGCGACCTTGGCGTGGATGGCGGTAAACCCGTTGGTGGGGTCGAACAGGTCCCAATAGCCGCTGGACACCTTGTTGGCGAAGGAGAGCGCGAGGTTGCCGACCAGGCGCAACGAGGGCATGGCCGCGAGCCCGTCGAGGTCGTGGAACCGGTTGCCCTTGGCGTAATCGGCCTCGTTCGCGAGCAGGGGCCGGATCAGATGCGGCACCAGGGCCGGGTCCATTTGGCCGTCGCCGTCGATTTTGACGACGATGTCGGCGCCCCATTCGAGCGCCCGGCGATAGCCGCTCAAGGTCGCGCCGCCGACTCCTTGGTTGGAGTCGTGGACGACGACCTCGACGCGCGGATCCGGGCACTTTTCGCGGACCAGCCGGCCGGTGCCATCGGGGCAGGCGTCGTCGACGACGATGATCCGGCCGATCTCGGGGCCGATGGCGGTCAGAACGCCGAGGACGTGGGCGGTTTCGCGATAGCAGGGGATGACGGCGGCGATTTTGACGGCGCCGGGGAAAACCGGCTCGATCGGCCGGGAAGGGGCTTCGGGAAAGGAAGACAAGGGTCCGGACAAGGAAAAGGCCTCTCTTTGCCCCCAATTCGGTCGGCTTTGAAACCATAAGAGCCGGGAAAAGCCTTCGCAAGTCGGGACAGCCCTCGTCAAAGGCGTGCGCCTGCCGTAAAAATGGCCCCGGACATCAACGGCCCCCAGGGGCCGGACGCAAGCCAGCGCGCATCGAGGCGAAGGAGCGGCGGACGTGATAAAAGGACTCGAGGGCGAATCGCTGGCCGGGATCGAGATGCTCAAGACCATGCCGGCGGCGGAACGGCGGCGGCTGGAGCAATCCTGCCGCTGGCGGCGCTATGGCGCCCACGAGCAAATCGTCGATCGCCAGGGCGACAGCAGCGACTTGTGCTTCGTCGTCGAAGGCCGCGTCCGGGTCGTCAACTATTCCGCCTCGGGGCGCGAGATCACGCTCGACGACATCGTCGCGGGCGAATACTTCGGCGAGCTGGCGGCGATCGACGGGCAGCCCCGCTCGGCCAACGTTCTGACCTTGACCGCGTGCACGATCGCCTCGCTGCCGCGCCAGCAATTCCGCGACATGATCGAAACCCATCCCAAAATCGGCTTTTTGGTGATGGAGCGGCTGGCGTCCATGGTGCGCCACTCGACCGAACGGATCATGGATTTGAGCACGCTGGCCGCCAACAACCGGGTTCAGGCCGAGCTTCTGCGCGAGGCGCGGACGAACATGAAGGGCGAGAATCAGGCGGAAATTTCCCCGATCCCCGTTCACGGCGATATCGCCAGCCGGGTCAGCACGACCCGCGAAACGGTCGCCCGCGTTCTCGGCGATCTCGCCCGCCAGGGCGTTGTCGAGCGAACCAAGGATACCCTTATCATCCGGGACGTCGCCCAGTTGGCGCGGATGGTCGAGGACGGCCGCGGCGAATAAGGGTTTTCCCCTGTCCCGCGGCGTTTGACTTACCCCCCGAGGGTCGGGGATCATGGCGGGCGGTCGGAAAAAGGGAGACTCAGGGAAAATCATGGTGAAAACCGTTCTGATCGTCGAAGACAACGAGTTGAACATGAAACTGTTCAACGACCTCTTGCAGGCCCATGGCTACCATACGGTTCAGACCATGGACGGCCGCGAGGTCCTCAAGCTCGCCCGCGAGAAGCGCCCCGACCTGATCTTGATGGACATTCAGTTGCCGGAAATTTCGGGGCTTGAGGTCACCAAGCTTCTCAAGGCCGACGATGAGCTCAAGTCCATCCCGGTGATCGCCGTGACGGCGTTCGCCATGAAGGGGGACGAGGAAAAAATTCGCGACGGCGGCTGCGAGGGCTACCTCGCTAAGCCGATTTCAGTTCCCATTTTTCTCGAGACGATTTCCAAGTTCCTCGGCTGAAGGCCTGATGGAACGCTGAACCGGCGGGGGAAAAGGGTGCCGGGTCGAATCTTAATCGTGGACGACATGGCGGCGAGCGCGCGGATGCTGTCCGCTAAGCTCGTCGCCGAGTATTACGACGTGATGGTGGCCGAGAACGGTCCGGCGGCCCTTCATCTGGCCGAACGCGACGACCCGGACGTCATCTTGTTGGACGTCATGATGCCGGGCATGGACGGCTTCGAGGTCTGCCGCCGCCTCAAGGAAAGCGCCCTGACCGCCCATATCCCGGTCGTCATGGTGACGGCCTTGACCGGTCTTGCCGACCGGGTACGGGGCTTGGAAGCGGGGGCCGACGATTTTCTCGCCAAGCCGATCAACGATACGGCGCTTCTCGCCCGGGTGAGATCCATGATCCGCCTCAAGCGGATGCTGGACCAGTGGCGAATGCGGGAAGAGATCACCGCCCGGCTGGGATTGCTGCCCGAACCGGAATCGCTGCCGGCCGACGACGGCCGTCGAGGACGGATCGTCGTCGTCGAAACCAGCGCGGCCGACGGCGAAACGGTTCGCAAGCTTTTGACGGTCGAACACGCCCACGTCATCATGTGCCCCAATCTGGCGGCGGCGCTGGGCGAGGCGGCGGCGGCGGACGCGGACGCCATCGTCATCGGCCTCGATGCCGCGGAAGTCAGTTCCACCCTGCGGCTGGTTTCGCAGTTGCGCATGACCGAGGCGACCCGTCACGTTCCGATCGCCCTGATCGGCGACGAGGAGGACGCGGATATGCTGTTGAAAGGCCTCGAGATCGGCGCGACCGATTACATTTTCCGGCCCGTGGACGAAGGTGAAATGCGGGCGCGCCTGCGGACCCAGGTTCGGCGCAAGCGCTACAACGATCGCCTGCGCGCCAATTTCATGCATAATCTTTCCTTGGCGCTGACCGATCCGCTCACCAATTTGCATAACCGGCGCTATTTTGCGAGCCATCTCGACACGGTCATGCGGCGGATGGCGGACAGCGGCAAGCCGGTGTCGCTTCTGATGATCGACGTCGATCACTTCAAGAAAGTCAACGATACCCATGGGCATATCGCCGGCGACGCGGTGCTCTGCGACATCGCCGGAACGATCGCCCGCGACGTTCGCGGGTTCGACTTGACCGCGCGCTACGGCGGCGAGGAATTCGTCGTGGTCATGCCCGACACGTCGGTCGAGATCGCGGCGGCGGTCGCCGAGCGATTGCGCGAGAGGATCGCCGGTTCGCGCGTTTCCGTGCGCGGCGTGGTTCCGGACATCGCGGTCAGCGTCAGTATCGGGGTCGCGCAAAGCACCGGCGCCGAGGATACGCCCGCCGCGCTGCTCGGCCGCGCCGACGGCGCCCTCTATCAGGCCAAGGGGCAGGGGCGGAACAAGGTCGTGGTTGCCGAAGGAACGCTTCGGGCGGACGCCGACGGGGCGAGCTGATTCGGCCCCGGACCCTTACTTGATCTTGGCTTCGCGGAACTTCACGTGCTTGCGCACGACGGGGTCGTATTTCCGCATTTCCATCTTTTCGGTGGAGCTGCGGGGGTTCTTCCGCGTCACGTAATAGAAGCCGGTGTCGGCCGTGCTGATCATCTTGATGAGAATCGTGGTGGGCTTCGCCATGGCTCGTGTTCCGTCGTTTGGGGCCGGCGCCTGCGCGGAAGGGCGGGCGGGCCGTCAGGGTCTCAAGGCCGCGCACCATAGCGCGACCGGCCGGTGTGTCAAGGCGCGCGTCCGTTTCGACGGACGGCCCGGTTCGGAAAAAACGGCTTTCAGCGCAATACGTTAGCGTTGCGCCTGCGTGGTGGCCGAGGCTTGGGCCATGGTCCGCCGGTAAAGGACGCCGTCGTGGATAAGTCGCCGGGCCAGGGCGAAGTCGATTTCGGGGGACTTGTCCGCCTTCGGCGGGCAGGCGGCGCGCAGGGTCCGGCGCTTGGCTTCGTCGGCCAGCCCGGCTTGGCGCCAACTCGCCAACGTGGCCGCGGATTTTCCCGTGCGGGCGAGCGCGCGGGTGACGGCGCGGGCGTCGCCCGCAGTCAACCCGCTGGTGCACAGCGTCGGCGCGACCCCCAGCCCGTGCAGCACGTATCCCGACGGCGCCACCAGCCGCGACCACGTCAGGGTGATTTCGCCGTCGTTGGGAAGGCGAATCACGGTCTGCACCGTTCCTTTGCCGTAGGACGACGTGCCGATGACGACGGCGCGATCCCGATCCTGGAGGGCCGAGGCGACGATCTCGGCGGCGGACGCCGATTTGCCGTCGATCAACACGGCGATGGGCTTGCCCTCGGCGATGTCGCCGCCGCCGGCTTCGTGATGCTGAACGCTGTCCGGATGGCGGCCCAGGGTCGAGGCGATCCGCCCCTGGGCCAGGAACATATCCGCGACCCGCGTCGACTGCTTCAGCAGGCCGCCCGGGTTGCCGCGCAGATCGAGAACGAGGCCGCGGAAATGCGCCCCCATGTCCTTTTTCGCCTTGTGAACCTGGGTCTCGACGCTGTGGGCGGTGTCCTGATTGAAGTTGGATATCTTGAGGGCCAGGATTCCGTCGCGGACCTCGGCGGTTACGGTCGACGGAACGATATGCGTGCGCTCAAGGGCGAATTGCAGCGGCTTCGGCGTCCCTTCGCGCAGGATCATCAACGTGACGCGGCTGTGCACCGGTCCGCGCAAATGGCGCGAGATTTCGGCCATGTCCATTCCCGCCACCGGCAAATCGTTGATGTGGGTGATGCGGTCGTTCTTTTCGATGCCGGCCTGCTCGGCCGGCCCCTCGGGCAATACGCTGGTCACGTGCGCCTCGCCGTCGGCGACGCGGAAGCGGAGACCGACGCCGCCGTAGCCGTCGCGCCGGGCGCGGTTGCCGGTCGCTTCCGCCGCGCCGGCATAGCGCGAATAGACGTCGAGTCGCGACAAAACGCCGTCGAAAACGGCCTCGTAGATTTTTTCCGCGTCGGCGGCGCGCAGTTCGGGCGAATGGACCCGTGCCGCCGAGGTGAGATCGGCGATCAATCGGCTCCAGGGCGAGACGTCGTCGCTCGTGGGCAGGGACTTCGCCGCGATGGTTCGGTCGGCGGCGAGGATGGCGACATGGGCGCCGTCGCGGACCACGGTCAAGGAGGGATCGATGGTGCCGAATCCGCGCAGGCCGTCGAGGACGAGGGCGTCCATCGTCACCGGTTCGATATAGCGGGCGGCGATGTTGGCGAACCCGGCGGCGAACACTTCCTCGGCGGCGTCGGGAACGAACTCAGGCCCCTTCGCCGTGGGCGGGGCCGTGCCGCACCCGGCGAGCAGGCCGACCATGGCGATGATCGGGGCGAAGGCGAAAAGCCGGGTCGGCGGGATCGGGCGCATGGCGCGATTGTGCGCTTTTTTCCGTGTCCCGTCAGCCTCGGCGGCGGAACCGGTTTGGGCGGCGGGGGTGTCCCCCTCCGGCCGGCCGGAAGCGGCCATCGCGGGGGGCGGCATTCGATTCGCCGCCGGATTCGCCGTCGGATTCGTTGGCCAGCGCGAAAATCGTGCCCCCGGTGACCGGATCGGCTTCCACCAGCCTCACCCGCAGCCGGTCGCCCAGGCGGAATTCGCGGCCCGAACGCGACCCTTTCAGGCGATGATGCCGTTCGTCGTGGATGAAGCGGTCGCCGCCCAGCATGGACATGGGCAACAGGCCGTCGGCGCCGGTTTCGTCGAGGGCGACGAACAGGCCAGCCCGCGTGACGCCGCGCACCCTTCCGGGAAACGTCGCGCCGATGCGTTCGGCGAGGTAGGCGGCGGTGAAACGGTCGACCGCGTCGCGCTCGGCCTCGGCCGCGCGCCGTTCCGTCACGGAGA
This sequence comes from uncultured Hyphomicrobiales bacterium, assembly GCA_964365645.1. Taxonomy (GTDB): domain Bacteria; phylum Pseudomonadota; class Alphaproteobacteria; order Rhodospirillales; family 2-12-FULL-67-15; genus 2-12-FULL-67-15. The sequence continues at coordinate 11,868 of CAYIQU010000008.1, forward strand.
GGTGCTCGCCCATCCGGCGGAAATCGCGGTGGTCGTCCTCGAGGCCGCCGTCGCCCAGTTTCAATCCCCGGATCAGCGCGCGATGGACCAGCAGGTCCGAATAGCGCCGGATCGGCGAGGTGAAGTGGCAATAGCGCACCAGGGCGAGCCCGAAGTGGCCGATGTTCTCGGGCGCGTATTCGGCCTGGGCCTGGGAGCGCAGCACGACCTCGCTGACGACGCGGGCGTGCGGGGTCTGGCGGGCCTTTTCGAGAATGATGTTGAAGTGGGCCGGGCGCATGACCTGGCCGCGCACCAGCTTCAGCCCGATGGTGTCGAGGAAGTCGCGCAGGGTCTCCAGTTTCTCGACGCTCGGTTCGTCGTGGACGCGGTACATGCTGGGCTGGCGCAGCTTTTCGAGCGTCTCGGCGGCGGCGACGTTGGCCGCGATCATGAAATCCTCGATCAGGCGATGGCTGTCGTAGCGGGCGCGCACCTCGACGCGGACGATGCGGCCCTCGTCGTCGACCACGACCCGGCGTTCGGGCATGTCCAATTCCAGCACGCCGCGCACCGCGCGCGCCTTGGCCAGCGCGCGATAGGCGCCGTACAGCGGGCGAATGATGGTGTCGAGAATCGGGCGGGTGGTCTCGTCCGGCTCGCCGTCGTGGGCGTGCTGGACCTGTTCGTAGGTGAGCCGCGCGGCCGAGCGCATCATCGCCCGGGTGAAGCGGTGGCGCCGGAAATCGCCGTCGGCGTCGATCCAGATGCGGGCGACGAGGCAGGACCGGTCCTCGTCGGGCTTCAGCGAGCACCAGCCGTTGGACAGGGCCTCGGGCAGCATCGGCACCACCCGGTCGGGAAAATAAACCGAGTTGCCGCGATCGAACGCGGCGCTATCCAGCGCCCCGGCCGGGCGCACATACAAAGCGACGTCGGCGATGGCGACCAGCAGCCGCCAGCCGCCCGGATTTTTCGGGTCGTCGTCGGGCGCGGCCCAGACGGCGTCGTCGAAGTCGCGGGCATCCGCGCCGTCGATGGTGACCAGCGGCACGGCGCGCAGGTCTTCCCGTTCCGCCATCGACGCGGGACCGGCCGCGGCGGCATCGACGAGCGCCGCGGGCGAAAAGGCGTCGGGAATGCCGTGCTCGACGACGGCGAGCATACTCGCCGACTTCGGCCCGCCGTAGGAGCCGAGCCGTTCGACGACGCGCGCCCGGCGGGGACCCAGGCGGTGGGTGGGAAAGGCCTCGGCCAGGACCACTTCGCCCGGTTGCGCGCCTTTGCGGTCGCGGTTCTCGATCAGAAAGTCCTTCTTGTCGCGCTTGTCGACGGAATGAACCCAGATCCGGCCGTCGCCCTCGCGCAGGATGCCGACGATCCGCGCCGGCGCGTGCTCGAGGCGGCGAATGATGCGGGCGGTGTAGATGCCGGCTTCCAGGCGCGACAGGCGCGCCAGCAGCTTGTCGCCGCGGCCGAGCGCGGGCTTGAGCGCGCGATCCTCGACGACGCGGATCACCGGCGGCGGGCCTTCGGCGGCCCAGGCGACCGGTTCGGCCAGCAAATCGCCGTCCTCGTCGGTGCCGGTGACGACCAGCACGCCGACTTCCGGCAGGCGGCCGGGATCGGCATAGTTCCGGCGATGGCGTTCAACGCCGCCTTCGCCTTCCAGGTCCTTCAAGATTTGG
>CAYIQU010000009.1:0-13370 GCA_964365645.1 uncultured Hyphomicrobiales bacterium
GGCGCCGTGCCGACCCCAAGACGTCGTACACGGCCAAGCTGCTGGCCCGTGGCGCGGGCACGATCGGCGACAAGGTCATCGAGGAAGCGGCCGAGGTCGCCTTCGCCGCGCTGAAGGAAACGCGCCCGCGCGTCGTGGCGGAAAGCGCCGACGTTCTCTATCACCTGCTGGTGCTGTGGGCGGCGCGCGGCGTGAAGCCGGCCATGGTTTGGGCGGAACTGGCCCGGCGCGAGGGACTTTCCGGCATCGCCGAGAAAAAGGCGCGCCCCCAGAAAACAAAAACAGAGACAAAAACAAAAAAGAAAACGCGAAAGGCCCGGTAATGCCCGCGCCCACCCCCACGTCGAGCTACGATTCCGACAATCCCTTCGCCCGGATCTTGCGGGGCGAGATTCCTTGCAAGAAAGTCCACGAGGACGAATTCGCGCTCGCCTTTCACGACATCCACCCGCAAGCCCCGGTCCACGTGCTGGTGATCCCGAAAGGCGCGTATGCCTCGATGGACGATTTCTCGGCCCGCGCCACCGAGGCCGAGATCGCCGGCTTTTTTCGCGCGGTGGGCGCGGCGGCAAGACAACTCGGGTTGGCCGCGCCGGGCTATCGCGTTCTCGCCAACCACGGGGCCGACGCCCACCAGGAAGTCTTCCACTTTCATGTCCACATCTTCGGCGGGCGGGATTTGGGCGGCATGATCCGCCGGCCGGGATAATCGTTTCGGGCCCGTTTCTATTTTCCGCTTCCTACTTTTCCACAAGATGTAGTGTAGGCACGGTCCAATAAGCCCGAGATTTGGGTATAATGGCCCGCCTTTCAGGGCCCGCCTTCCAGGGGGAGTCATGACCGCGTCCGCGCGCCTGCCCGTTCGTTCGAATTCCGATCCCGCGCCGGGTTCCGGGCGGGTTTCGGTCGTGGACGCAGGGTCCGGCGATCTGGTCGAGATTCCGGGCGGGCATCTTTTGCTCGGCGGCTATTACGCGCGCGAAGGCATGGATCTCTGGCTGGTCGGACAGGGCGGCGAGGCGGCCCTGGTGTGGAATTACTTCGCGCAAAGCCCGCGCCCCAATTTGATCAACGCCGAAGGCTCGGTCCTCACCCCCGACATCGTCGAGGCGATGGTCGCGCTGCCGGCCGCCGCCGCGCGGCCGACGCTGGGCCCCGCCGATCCGGTCGGCCTGGTGGACGGCGCGACGGGCGAGGTGTTCTTCGGCCGCGCCGACGGAACCCGGCTCGCGGCCGAAAAGGACACGCCCCTTTATTCCGGCGACGCGATCGAAACCGGCGCGGGCCGCGTCGCGCTGGTGATGGTCGACGGCACGCGCCTCGCGCTGGGCGAGGGCACGCGCGCCCAGATCGAGCACGTCGTCTACGACCCCGCCGGCAAGAAGGGCGAGATCGCCCTCTCGGTGGAAGACGGCGCGGTGTCCTTCGTCGCCGGCCACGTCGGTCGCGGCGGGCTGGACGGCCTGACGTTCCACACGCCCTCGGCGGTGGTCGGCGCGCGGGACGCGACCGGCGCGCTGCGCGTCGCGCCGGGCGGCGAAACCACGGTCGTGCTGTTGCCCGGCGCGCGGGGACCGGTCGGCGAAATCGCCCTGGTCAACGGCGGCGGCATGAAAATCCTCGACCAGGCCAACGAAGGCGCCGCCGCCGCCGACTACGACGTCGCGCCGGCGACCCCGTTCTTGATGACGGTGCGCCAGATCGGCTTGCAGTTCGGCGACGCGGTGACATCGCTGTCCGACGCGGGCGCGCATTTCCCGCCCGTTTTTCTCGAGGCCGTCGCCCGCGCGCATGCCGAGAATCCGACGGCTTTCGCCGCGCCGGCGTCTCCCGTGGAATCCGCCGCCGGGGAATGGCGGCCGCGCACCGAAATTTCCGACGCGCGCGAACAAGCCGATTGGGCCAGCGCTATCGTGCGCGGCGATCCCGCCGACGCCGGCAAAGGCTGGCACACCGAAACCGTTCACGGCGATCCCGAACAGGAAAAGGCCTGGGCCGCGCAAACCGAAATGGGCGCCAGGGCCGAAGGCGCGCTGGCGCACTGGCCGGCGGCGGCGGACCCGGCGCCGTCGTCGTTCGCGGCGCAAGGATGGGAAGCGGCCGTCGACATGAATCCGTCGCCCGAGGCGCAACGCGCGTTGGCGGAAAATTGGGGCGCGGCGGTCGAGATGGCACCGGGAACGGAAGCCGCCGAACACTGGGCCGCGCGCATCGACATGAATCCGTCGCCCGAAGCCCTGCGCGCCATGGCGGAAAACTGGGGCGCGGCGGTGGAAATGGCGCCCGGTACGGAGGCCGCCGAACATTGGGCGGCGCGGGTCGACATGGACCCGTCGCCCGAAGGCATCCGCGCCCTGGGTGAAAGCTGGGCGACGGCGATCGCGCGCGAAGGCGAACGCCAGCGCGCCCTGACGGAAGGCTGGGATGCTTCCGCCGAGAGGACGCCCAGCGCGGAAACGGCCGAGCACTGGGCGGCGCGCACCGAAATGAATCCGTCGCCGGAGGCGCAGCGGGCGCTCGCGGAAAACTGGAACGCTTCGGTCGAAATGGCGCCCAACGCCGGAACGGCCGAACAGTGGGCGGCGCGCGTCGACATCAATCCGTCGCCCGACGCGCAGCGCGCGCTTGCGGAAAACTGGAACGCGTCGGTCGAAATAGCCCCCACCGCCGAAACGGCCGGGCACTGGGCGGCGCAAGTCGACTTGGACCCTTCGCCCGAAGGCGTCCGCGTCCTGGGCGAAAGCTGGGCCGCGGCCGTCGCGCGCGACGAAGACAATCGCCGCGCGCTCAGCCGTGGTTGGGACGCCACGACCGAATCGGCCGCCGCCGCGGCCGCCGGCACCGTGGGGCCGTGGACCGCGCGGGTCGAGGCCGAGGGCTGGCACGCCTCCGTCGAGCCCGCGCCGTCGCAGGCGACGGCGGAAGGATGGACGACGCGCTTCGAGCCGGGTCCCGGCGAGAACACGGTCCGCGACATGGCTCAAGGCTGGGCCGCGACCGCCGAGGCCGAGCCCGGGCCGCCCGCGCTGGCGCCCGGCCTTCAACACGCCGCCGCCACGGGCTGGATCACCACGCTGGCCAACGCCTGGGCCTCGCGGGTCGACCGGGGCGAACTGCTCGCCGACGCGCGGGGCTGGATCGCGGCGGTCACGACCAACGTCAACGGACCCGAACAGGCGATCGCCTCCGAGATCGAAGCGACGCTGATTACCGCCACCGGGCGGATCGCCAACGCCGATGAATTGGCCGTCGGGCAGCTTGCCGCCGAAGCGGCCTATCGGGGCGCGCTCGCTTCCGGGCGCTCGCCCCAGGATGCGCTGACGCAGGCCTTCGCCGCCGCGCGGACCGAGGCTGAAAGCCTGGCCGCCGGCACCGACGGCGCCGGCGAACCGATCGCGACGACGGCCGCCAGCCCGCCGCCACCCACGCGCATCGCGCTCAGCAACGATCCCGTCTTCGGCTTCAAGCCGGCCATCGGCTACGCGCCCGAAGGGACGCCACCCCTGGAGGAACGCGCCGATCCGGTCGCGACGCCCGTCGCCGACGTCGCGCTGACGGGCGGAACCGGGGCCGATGTCCTGACCGGCGGCGCCGGCAACGACACGCTGCAAGGCGGCCAAGGCGCGGATACGCTGACGGGCAACGCGGGCGCGGACCAGTTCGTCTTCGCCGGCGGCGCGGGCGCGACCGTTGCCGACCACGCGCAATCGCTCGGCGCGGACCACGTCACCGACTTCCAGCCCGGCCAGGATCGTTTCGTTCTGGCGAACGCCGATTTCGGCTTGGGCGCGTCGGGCTTTCTCGACCCCGCGCATTATTTCGAGACCGCGACGACGCTGGGCGCGGCGCCGGCCGACCTTTCCGGCGGCAACGCGGTCGGCGGGATCGTCGTCGTCGGCGCGGCCGGCGGCGCAAGCGGCGTCGATGTCTACTACACCACCGACGCCTCCAGCGCCTCCAACGCCAACTCCTACCAGATCGCGCACGTGGACGGCGTCAACGCCGGCCAGGTCTCGGCGGCCGACTTCGCGCTGCGAAACTAATTTGGAGATTCAACGCGGCCGGGCGAAACGGAACGCGGCCAGCGGAATCGCGATCCATTGCACCAGCGGCGACAGGCCAGTGCCGAGGCCCGGCACGACCGGCATGATCTCGGCATAAGCCCAGGTCTGGCGGATGACGACGTTCAGCCACTCGCTGAAGATCGTGTACAGGACGCCGAAGACGACGGTCAGCGCCGCGACGCGGATATAGGCGCGTCGTTCCTCGGGCCAGCCGCGCCCGGCCGGCAGCAGCGCCAGCACCAGCGCGGCGACGGCGATCAGCAGATCGCCGCCGGTGCAGTGAACCACGGCGATGACAAGCTCGCGCGGGGCTCCTTCCCGCCACAACGTGTAAAGCGGAAGCTGGACCGCTTCCCAGGCCAGATGCGCCGGCGCGAGAAACAGGACATAGCGGCGCAGAACGGAAAGCCAGGCGGAATTCATCATCGGCGCGCCTCCGTATCGGGTCGGCCCGCGCCTTGCGTCACGGGCGCGCCGCGTCGAACGCCAACTTGACGCCCAGCGCGCCGATGATCGCGCCGGCGGTGCGGTCGATCCAGCCCTTGGCGCCCAGATAGGCCGCGCGCGGCCGGGGCGTCGAAAACGCCACCGCGACGACGGCGTACCAGCCGAATTCGACGGCGAGGATCACCGGCAGCAGGACGGCGAAGCCCCAAAGCGGCATCGTCGCGGGCATGAACGCCGCGAAAATGCCGACGTAGATCAGCACCGCCTTGGGGTTGCTCAACTGCGTCATCAAGGCGAGCGCGAAGGACCGCCGCACATCGACCGCCTCGGGCCGGTCGTCTTCGGCGAACACGACGGGACGGGACGCGCCGCGCCACAGCGCCACCGCGAAATAGATCAGATAAAACCCGCCGCAGACCTTGAAGGCCGTCGTGATCCAGGCATCGGCGGCGAACACGGCGGTCAGGCCCAGCGAGGCCAGCACGCCGAACACCAAGCCGCCCACGCCCATGCCGAGCGCGGCGGCGAGGCCGTCGCGGCGCGAAACGGACAGGGCGGTGTGCGCGACCATGGCGAAGCTGGCGCCGGGCAGGGCCGCGCCGATGGCCAGCGTCACCGCGATTCCGGCAATGGCGAGCAGGGTGTCCATGGTTCAGGCCGCCGAACGGTTGGGCGCGACGCGGCGAAACGACAGGGCTTCGGCGACGTGCAGCCGGCGGACCGCGTCGGCGCCTTCCAAATCCGCCAGCGTGCGCGAGACCCTTAAAATTCGATGATAGCCGCGGGCCGAGAGTTTCATCCGCTCGACCGCGTCGGCGAGCAGCGTGCGTCCCGCCTCGTCGGGCGCGGCGACTTTTTCCAAGAGCGTGCCGTCGGCCTCGGCGTTGGTGCGGATGGGCGGGTTGTTGGGCAGCGCCGCGTAGCGCGCTTTCTGCACCGCGCGGGTTCGGGCGACCCGCGCCGCGATGGTTCCGCTGTCTTCGGCGGGCGGCGGCAGGGTCAGGTCCATGGGGTTGACGGCGGCGACCTCGACGTGCAGGTCGATGCGGTCGAACAAGGGACCCGAAATGCGCGACTGGTAGTCCTCGGCGCATTTGGGCGCGCGCGAGCACGCTTGCGCCGCGTCGTCCAGGTGCCCGCAGCGGCAGGGGTTCATGGCGGCGATCAGTTGCACGCGGGCGGGATAGGTGACGTGCGCCGCCGCGCGCGCGACCGAGACGCGCCCGCTTTCCAGGGGCTGGCGGAGCGATTCCAGGGCTTGCCGCTGGAACTCGGGCAGTTCGTCGAGAAAAAGAACGCCCAGGTGCGCGAGCGAGACCTCGCCCGGCTTGGCGCGCGGACCGCCGCCGACCAGGGCCGGCACCGAGGCCGAATGGTGCGGATCGCGAAAAGGGCGCCGGCGCATCAGCCCATCTTCGGGCAATTCGCCGGCGACGCTGTGGATCATGCTCACCTCCAGCGCCTCGGCGGCGTCGAGCGGCGGCAGCAGGCCGGGCAGTCGTTGCGCCAGCATGGACTTGCCCGCGCCGGGCGGGCCGATCATCAACAGGTTATGCCCGCCGGCGGCCGCGATCTCGAGCGCGCGCTTGGCTGTTTCCTGGCCCTTGATGTCGGCCATGTCCGGATAGACGACGGGCGCGTCGATCAGCCGCGCGACGGGACGCGCGACGATCTGGTCGCCGCGAAAATGATTGACGATCTGCACCAGGTCGGTGGCCGCGATCAGTTTGAGTCCGCCCGCCCAAGCGGCTTCCGATCCTTGCGCGGCGGGGCAGATCAATCCGAGGCCTTTTTCATGGGCGTGCACGGCCGCCGGCAGGACGCCCGCGACCCGCGCGACGCGGCCGTCCAGGCCCAACTCGCCCAGCGCCGCGTACTCGGCCAACTCGTCGGTGGGCAGCACGTCCATGGCCGCCAGCAATCCCAGCGCGATGGGCAGATCGAAGTGCGAGCCTTCCTTGGCCAGATCGGCGGGCGCGAGATTGACGGTAATGCGCTTGGGCGGCAAGCCCAGGCCCATGGCGGCCAGCGCGGCTCGCACCCGCTCGCGGCTTTCGCCGACGGCCTTGTCGGGCAGGCCGACGACCGTGAACGCGGGCAGGCCGCTCGCCATCTGCACCTGCACGTCGATCGACAAGACGCCGATGCCCTGAAACGAAACGGTATTGACCCGCGCGACCATGACGTGCGTTCGCTCCCTTATGCGCCCGCGATCTTAGGGGAAGGGGCGGGGACGGTCTATTTGTTTGCGGGTCGTTTTTGCCGCGCCCGAAGCTTTGTCATTTGCCGGCCCGCCGTTGCCGCGCCCGAAGCTTTGTCATTTGCCGGCGCGGCGTTGCCGCGCCCGGCGGGCCATCATGTTGAGGCCTTCGACGAAGGCGGAAAAGGCCATGGCGGCGTAGATGTAGCCCTTCGGCACCGACGCGCCGAAGCCCTCGGCGATCAGCGCCGTGCCGATCATCAACAAGAATCCCAGCGCCAGCATCACCACCGTCGGGTTGGCGTTGATGAAATTGGCGAGCGGCGCGGCGGCGAACAGCATCGCGCCGACGCCGACGATCACGGCGACCACCATCACCGGCAGATGCGCGGTCATGCCGACGGCGGTGACGATGCTGTCGATGGAAAAAACCAGATCGAGCAGCAGAATCTGCGCGATGGCCGCGCCGAAGCCCAAGATCGCGCGCTGGGTGTCGAACAGGTCCGGGTTGGGATCGGGATCGACGCTGTGGTGGATTTCCTTGGTCGACTTCCACACCAGGAACAGCCCGCCCGCGATGAGAATCAAATCGCGCCAGGAAAAGCCCTGCCCGAAGACCTCGAACACCGGCTCGGTCAGTTGCACGATGAAGGCGATGGTGCCGAGCAGCACAAGCCGCAGGCCCAAGGCAAGGCCGATGCCGATGCGCCGCGCCCGCTCGCGGGTCTCGGCCGGCAGCTTGTTGGTGAGAATCGAAATGAAGATGAGATTGTCGATGCCGAGCACGATCTCCATCGCGATCAGGGTGGCGAGCGCCGCCCAGACGGCGGGCTGGGCGAATAGGGTCAACAGATCGGTCATGGCGAACTCCCTCGCGGCTTCAGGCCGCGATCATAAGCGAAAAAGGGTCAGCCGAGGAATCCGTCCCCGAACCCCAGCAGCGCCGCCAGGCCCAGCCCCGCGAAAATGACGGCGGCGACACCATGCGCCAGGCGCATGGGGATTTTGCGGGCCGCGACCTCGCCCATCAGAACGGCGGGCACGTTGGCGATCATCATGCCGAGCGTGGTGCCGAGCGTGACGACCAGAACCGCCTCGTAGCGCGCGGCCAGCGCGATGGTGGCGATTTGCGTCTTGTCGCCGATTTCGACCAGGAAGAACGACACCAGCGTCACCAGGAACGCGCCCGCGGTTTTCAGCCGCCCCGGCCCGGCGTCCTCGTCGGGGGCCTTGTCGGGAATCATCATCCACCCGGCCATGGCGAGGAAGGAAAGACCCAACAGCCAGCGCATGACGTCGGGGCCGGCCCAGGCCGCGACCAGCCCGCCCGCCCACGCGGCGAGCAGATGGTTGGCCAGCGTCGCGAACAGGATGCCGAGAATGATCGGAACGGGCTTGCGAAACCGCGCCGCCAGCACCAGGGCGAGCAGTTGCGTCTTGTCGCCGATTTCCGCGACGGCGACCACGGCCGTTGAAACGAGAAAAGAGTCCATCGGAATGCTTAGAGCCGCGCCTCGATGGCGTCCCAGATTTGGGCGGCCAAGTCGGTGCCGTCGAAGCGGCCGATTTCCTGAATGCCGGTGGGCGAGGTGACGTTGATCTCGGTGAGATACCCGCCGATCACGTCGATGCCGACGAAGATCAGGCCCTTGTCCTTGAGCACCGGCCCGATGGTCTCGCAAATCTCGCGGTCGCGCGCGTCGAGGGTTGCCTTTTCGGCCCGGGCGCCGGCGTGCAGGTTGGCCCGCGCCTCGCCACGGGCCGGCACCCGGTTGACGGCGCCCGCTGCTTGGCCGTCGATCAGGATGATGCGTTTGTCGCCCGCGCGGACCTGGGGCAGGTACTTTTGCGCGATCACCGGCTCGCGGCTCCGCTGGGTGAACATTTCCAGCAACGAGCCCAGGTTGTCGTCGTCGGGGCGGACGTGGAAAACGCCGGCGCCGCCGTTGCCGAACAGCGGCTTGACGATGATATCCTTGTGCTCGGCGCGAAAGGCGTCGATGGCGGCGCGGTCCGAGGTAATCACGGTCGGCGGCATCAATGCCGGGAAATGGGTGACGAACAGCTTTTCCGGGGCGTTGCGCACGCTGACCGGATCGTTCACCACCAAGGTCGTCGGGTGAACGTGCTCCAAGATATGCGTCGCGGTGATATAGGACATGTCGAAGGGCGGGTCCTGGCGCATGAGCACGACGTCGGCCTTCGCCAGGTCCAGGGTCTCGAAAGTTCCCAAGGTGTAATGGTCGCCCGGCTTGCGCCGCACGCTCAACGCGCGGGCCCGCGCCGTGACCCGTCCATGGGTGAAGCTCAAGTGTTGCGGCAGGTAGTGATGAACGCCGTGGCCGCGCCGCTGGGCCTCGATGGCCAAGGCAAAGGTCGAATCGGCGTCGATGTTGACCGACTCGATCGGGTCCATCTGGATGGCGACGCTTAAAGCCATGAAACGGGGTCTCGCGCGGGCCGGGGGGTCTTCGAGGCGCCCCTATAGGGCGTATCCATCCTAGTTTAGGCGCGCGCGCAGTTCTTGCAACATCATGGACACGCGATAACGGCCGGAATCGCGGGTTTCCCGGCGCAGGTATTCCTCGAAGGCGGCGACCGCGTCCTTGACGTTGCCCAACCGGGAATGCAGCACGCCCGCCTCGCGCCACAGCGCCGGCGTTTCGGGCGCGAACAGCAGCATCAGCTCGACCTGGGACAGGGCCTCTTCGATCTGGCGGGAATCGAGCAGCCGCGCCTTGACGGTGTTCTGGAGGCGCAACACCACCGCGCGCGGGGACAACGGGCGACAGTGGTCGAGCCGGATTTCCGCCTCGGGTCCGGCGAATTCCTTGAGCAGGGCGCGCAGCCCGGGGGTATCCAGAGACTTGAGCCCGTCGAAGGGGTCGAGCATCAGGCGCCGCCCGTCCAGCTCCAGCCGGACCAGGAAGCGGGGCGGGAAATCGATTCCGGTCATGATCCAGCCGAGCGCGCGGCCGACGTGCAGATAGAGGACGCCCAGCGTCACCGGCAATCCGCCGCGACGATCCATGACATAAGTGAGATTGGCCGAATCGGGATCGCGAAAGGCGTCGGCGGTGCCGACGTAGCCGTAGCGCTTGGCGATGACCTCGCGCAACGCCTCGACGCGCCGATCCAGCGCCGGCGCGGTTCCGGCGTGGCGGGCGACCTCCTCGCACATCTTGGCCAGGTGCCGGCGGTAGGGCTGCAACAGCACGCCCGGCCGGTCGGTGGCGGCCAGAAGCAAGGCGACCTCGGCGACGTCGATGCCGTCGTCGCCCTGGGATGCGACCGCCCGCAGGCCCACCCGGATCGCGGGCGAGAGCGAGGCGGGCAGGCTCACGACTTGGCCTCCTTGGACGGGTCCTTGACGCGAATATGGTCGACGACGCGGCGGACGTAGCCGACGCCGCGGGCGATGTTGACGATGTGATTGTGCTCGGCGGCCGAGCGCGCGATGCCGATCAGGTAAACGGTGCCGTTCACGGTCTCGACGTGGAAATTGACCGCCATGATCTTTTCGTCGAAGGCGAACTTGGATTTGATCTGGCCGGTGATCCAGGCGTCGCGGCTGTAATCGACCGCGCCGGTCGAGGGCGCGATTTGGATTTCGTTCAGCACCTGCTTGACGCCGATGACCTTCCAGGTTTCGCCGACGGCGTCGGCGCGCATCTTCTCGTCCTGGACCAGGCCGGTCAGCAGGGCGCGGCCTTCATGGACCTCGACCGAAACCTTGGTCGGAATGATGTGGTCCTTGTTCACCCAGCGCACCCGGATATCCATGGCGATCTTGAGATCGTTGGCGACGCCGTCGATGCCGCGCTCGTCATAGGCGGCAAGCCCGACGGTCGCCGCGCCGCCGACCGCGGCGCCGACGCAGGCCGAAAGGGCGAGCGGCAGCGCCAAGGCCGCGAGCAAGACGAAAGCGCGGGAAGAGGATACGGTGAGGGTCATGGGCATCATCCTAGCGTTGCCGGGCGGGGGTCTCAATCGCCGGGTGCTTATTTTAAGAGGCGCTCGTTAAACGCTTCTTACTTAAGGAAACTTAATCCGCTGTCCAGGCGCCCGGCCAATGACGGGGCAGCCGGCGGGGCGCGACCAAAACGGCATCGAAACGGATATCGAGCCCGCTCAAGTCCGGCCGGGCGGCGAGAAAGGCCTCGGCCGCGCGCGCGATGCGCCGGCGCTGTTCGGGACCGATGGCGAAGGCGGCCGCGTCCAGATCGGGTCGCGTTTTGACCTCGATGAAGGCCAGCGTGCGCCCGCGCCTGGCGATCAAGTCGATCTCGCCCACGCCCGATCCGGGCGCGCCGCGAACCCGACGGCCGAGCACGCGATACCCCTTCAGCATCAACCACAGCGCGGCGGCGGTTTCCGCCGCCAGGCCCTTGGCCCAGGAGCGCCGGCGTCCGGCGGTCATTTTTTTTCGCCCTTGCGATGCAGGGCACTCATTCTTTTGCGCCCTTGCGATGCAGGGCGCTCATTCTTTTGCGCCCTTGCGATGCAGGGCGCGGGCGTACAACTCGCGCCGGGGCCGCCCCGTGATCCGCGCCGCCTCGGCCGCCGCCGCCGAGGGCGGCAGGCGCGACAACAGATCGTCGAGGATCGCGTCCGCGTCGCCGTCCGTCATCGCCGCCTGCGCGGCGGGGGGCGCGACGACGACGACGATCTCGCCCTTAGGATGCCCCGCGTCGGCGTAATGGGCGGCGAGACCGGCCAGGGTATCGCGCCGGACTTCCTCGAACATCTTGGTCAGCTCGCGCGCGACCGCGGCCGGCCGGTCGCCCAGGACGGCGGCCATGTCGGCGAGCGAGGCGGCCAAGCGCGGCGCGGTTTCGTAAAAGACGAGCGCGGCGGGCACGGCGGCGAGCGGGGCCAAGTCCTTCACCCGCGCCGCCGTCTTGGGCGGCAGGAAGCCGGCGAAGAAAAAGCGTTCGCAGGGCAGGCCGGAAAGCTGCATCGCGGCCAGCGCCGCCGACGGTCCCGGAACGGCGGTGACGGCGATGCCGGCGTCGAGCGCCGCCCGCACCAGCTTGTAGCCGGGGTCGGATACCAGCGGCGTGCCGGCGTCGGAAACCAGGGCGACGCTCTCGCCGGCTTTGAGGCGGGCGAGGATTTGGGGCCGCACGCGCTCGGCGTTGTGATCGTGATAGGCGATCATGGAGGCGGAAATCCCGTGGATCGCGAACAGCTTGGCCGAAACGCGGGTATCCTCGCAGACGACGCGCGTCGCGCGGGCCAGAACGTCCAGCGCGCGCAAGGTGATGTCGCGGGCGTTGCCGATGGGAGTCGCCACCAAATAAAGGCCGCCGGCCCTGAGTCCCGGTTTACTCCCGTCCGGCGCGTCGCTAGGCTGAAGGGAGGGAATCGCCCGGGAAGGTGACAGGTCCGCCGATGCGCCTTTATTTCGTCCGCCGATTCGTCGCGTCATGGCCTGTTGTGTCATCGCCCGTTGTGTCATGGGTCGCCGCCGCGTGCGCCGTCCTGTTGTTGGCCGCGTGCGAGTCTCCCAGAGTGTTCGGAACGACGCAAGCGGCGCGGCCCGCGCCGCCGGGAACCGCCGCGCCCGCCGAACCGGCCGCGCGTCCGGGGGCGCCGGGAACTGCCGCGCCCGCCGCCCGTGTTCCGGGCGGCCCGTCGCTCGCGCCTTATCTTTCGCCGCGGCCGGGAGTCGCGGGAACGCCGGGGGCGGCCGGTCCCGAAGCGCCGCCCGCGCCGCCGCCGGTGGCGGGCTCGGTCCGGGTCGGGCTTTTGGTGCCGCTCTCGGGCATGAACGCGCCCTTGGGCCAGGCGATGCTGAACGCCGCGCAGCTGGCGCTGTTCGATTGGGCGGACGATCGCTTCGAGGTCGTCGTCCACGACACCGGCGATACCGCCGAGGGCGCGGAACGCGCGGTCCAGAACGCGATCGCCGACGGCGCGCAAATCGTTCTCGGGCCGCTGCTGGCGCAAGGCGTGCGCGCGGTCGCGCCGATCGCGCGCGCCGCCGGGGTGCCGGTGGTCGCGTTTTCGTCGGACCGTTCGGTGGCGGGCGCGGGCGTCTACATTCTCGGCTTCCAGCCCACCGCCGACGTCCGCCGCGTCGTCGGCTACGCCCGGGCGCGCGGGCGGGCGCGGTTCGCCGCGCTGGCGCCCGACAACGACTACGGCCGGGCGGTGGTCGCGGCGCTGCGCGAGACGGCGGACGCGTCCGGCGCGGCGGTGACGCAGGTCCAGCTCTACGACCCGAACACGACCGACTATTCCGATTTGATCCGCCGCTTCGCCAACTACGACGCCCGCCGCCAAGCGCTGCTCGCCCAGCGCCGTGAACTGGAGGCCCGCGACGACGAAATTTCCAAGCGCGCGCTGGCGCGGCTCGACCGGCTTCAGACCCTGGGCGAGTTGCCGTTCGACGCGCTGCTGCTGCCCGAGGGCGGCCAGCGGTTGCAGGCGATCGCCGCGCTGTTGCCGTTTTTCGACGTCGATCCGGCGAAGATCAAGATGCTGGGCACCGGGCGTTGGGACCAGTCGGGACTGGGCGCCGAGCCCGCCCTGGTCGGCGGCTGGTATCCGGCGCCGGCGCCCGCTACCCGCGCGGTGGTCGAGAAGCGCTATCGCGAACCCTTCGGCCACGCCGCGCCCCGGCTGGCGCCGCTGGCCTACGACGCCGGCGCGCG